>DOXE01000340.1 GCA_003519205.1 Chloroflexota bacterium | reverse complement strand
AGATCCCGACAGAATTCCATCATTGACGATGTTACATGAAATCAGCACCCTCCTAATTGAGGCCGGCGACGTTGCGAGTGTAATGGACCAGGTTTTGGATCAGGTGATTCTTTTTACTGGTGCCGATCGTGGGTATATGTTACTGCAAAAGGAACAAGGGGAACCTTTCGAGGTGATATCTGCCCGCCATGCAGGTGGTCGATCAGCTTCAGGTGATATTGTCCCGGCCGTTCGCTTTCTGATCGATCAGGCTTTAAAAACTGGCCAAGCTACATCTACAAAAGATTTGGCTGCGGATGAGCGATTTCAAGGCTGGCCTGCCGATGGTGAGCGCCTGGCATCGATCCTGGTGGTACCCTTACGAAAAAATGGCCAGGTGATAGGAATGATCGGTGTTGATAGCCATCTTCGAGAGGCGTTTGCTGCAAAAGAGGCCNNCGAAGTGGTGGCCAATCAAACGGCCATGGCAGCTGATAATGACTGGTTAAAGCAGGCATTAACCGGTGCCAACCGGTCTAAAAATGAATATATATCTCTAGTTACTCACCAGTTGCGGATTCCTTTAACCTCCATTTCCGGTTACAGTGATATGATACTCAATGGCATGGTAGGTCCCCTTACCGACCGACAGGAAGGATTTCTAGAAACGATAAAAAGAAATGCTGACCGGATGAGTGAGCTCGTCGGTGGACTCTCAGATATCAATCGTCTGGAGACCGGCCGGATGAAGATGGAGCCAATCGATTTCGACATTGCCATCTTACTGGACGAGGTTTGTGCCAAGTTTCAAGAAACGATGGATGCTCGCAATCAGAGTCTTCGTGTAACCGTAGCACCTGAATTACCCCCAGTACATGCAGATCGCAATTTAATTGGACGCGTATTGGAAAGCCTCATCACCAATGCCAGTCACTATTCATCGGATGGAGGATTGATAAAGGTTAACGTTCAACTTGACGACGCTCTTGCCCTGGTCAAGATTTCCGACGATGGGATTGGTATCTCAAAGGAAGATCAGGCGCAACTATTTACGCCGTTTTTCCGCTCAGAGGATGAGGCGGTTCGCCAATATATGGGCTGGGGATTAGGGTTAGCCGTTGCCAAAAAACTCGTTGAGGTACAGGGAGGGAAATTGAATTTCCAAAGCCAATTAGGCGAGGGTAGTACCTTTTTCTTTACCTTACCTTTGGTTTTTGGGGAACCATTTGACCATTTATAGCGTATAAATCCTATAGACGAATGGTTATGATTAATGCGACAATGGGCCGGAACCAGCTTCTCGGTTGCCGACTGGAGAAATAATTATTCAATGTATGAGACCACTAATGGAATGAAGCTCATGTTGAGCTACAACATAAATTCCAACGATGCACAAGCCTATTATGAGTTTGTTTTGAGCCGCTATATTCCAGTAATGCAATCGATGGGGCTGGAATTGAGTGAGGCCTGGCACACAGCTTATGGCGAATATCCAAATCGCCTCATCTGTTTTGTATGCGACGATCACGAAACGATGGTTTCTGTTTTAGAGAATGAAGTCTGGGATACGTTGAACGATCAATTGATGGAATACGTTACGGAATTCAGCTACAAAGTCATTCCTTACAAACTCGGTTTTCAAATCTGATGAAGCAGCATCGACTACTCATCTTTGATCAAATAAGGCGGCGGCTACGAGTAAGGCTAACGCTTTTAGTCATAGTGATGTTAGCAGTCGGCTTATACGACCAATATACAGAATGGTTAGGCGACTACTGGCTAGTTTGGTGGGCAGCCTTTCTAGTTGTCATGATTGTTTGGGTTTATTTCGTTGTCATGATGCGACGTGCCTCTATTCAGGTGCGGGAAAAATTCCTAAGGCTTCAAGGTCCAGTTGTCGGCTACAATATAAGTTATGGCCGCATTCATTCTGTGACCTCTGGAAAGATGGAGCAACATTACCAATTCGACGAACTTCGCAAGGGTGAACGTGCCACCATTAAACCCTACTACGGTTCGACTTGTATATTCATCGAGCTTTCAAGTTTTCCCCGATCAATTAGGTGGCGCGGGCTATGGTTTCCCCGAATCTTGTTTAGTGCAAATAGAAGAGGTCTCATTTGCCACGTCGAGGATTGGATGGCCCTTAGCAGAGATATTGAAAGCGCTCGAAGCCATCGTTATGCCAGGCTCGATAACCGTCATCCTGAACGAACCCTCGCTGGGGAAGTTCTAGCCGAAAACGTGAAATTCTCAGGAGGAATCCTCGACAGGATTCGTTAGAAAGTCACCTATCTGGCTTTTAATCGGTCAGATTTAGCAGCCCTCCCATCCCAATTGTGGTCAGCTTGGAAAGCGCATCCCGAAAACCATCGGTTTGCCGCTTTGATTGCCTTCTAGTTACAATCCATTCATGGACCTTTTTGCCCACGGCCGTAAGGACCAGATTGAAAAAGAGTCACCCCTGGCCAACCGGATGCGACCTCGTACGCTAGATGAATTTGCCGGACAGGAACATATACTCGGACCTGGCCGGCTCTTGCGTCGAGCTATCCAGGCCGATCAACTTTCTTCCCTTATTTTCTACGGGCCACCGGGAACCGGTAAGACAACGTTGGCGATGATCATCGCCAACACCACCGAAAGCCACTTCATTACCATTAATGCCGTCTTGGCTGGTGTGGCCCAAATCCGTGAGGCGATCAAGGANNCGCTGGAACAAGGCGCAGCAGGATGCGCTGCTGCCCCACGTGGAAAACGGCACCGTAATTTTTATCGGCGCCACCACGGAAAATCCCTACTTTGAGGTTAATAAGGCCCTGGTCAGCCGCAGTCGCATATTTCAATTGAAACCGCTATCCACAGAAGATCTGTACCAGATCGCCTACCAGGCTTTGGAAGATCCGGAGCGAGGCTATGGGCAACTCAAAGTGGACTTGAAAAATGATGCCCTGGCTCATCTGGTCGACGTAGCCAATGGGGATGCCCGTGGTGTGCTTAATGCCCTGGAATTGGCTGTGGAAACGACACCGCCCACTGAAGAGGGCACTATTGTGGTCGATTTAAGCGTGGCAGAGGAATCAATCCAGCGCCGGGCCGTACTTTATGATAAAGAGGGGGATGTTCACTATGATACGATCTCGGCCTTTATCAAGAGCCTGAGGGGTTCCGATCCGGACGCGGCACTGTACTGGCTGATGCGGATGCTGGATGGTGGCTGCGATCCCCTCTACGTCGCGCGGCGAATGATACGGGTTGCCTCCGAGGATATCGGCAATGCNNTGCCAATCGGGATAGTGAAGGATTTGGACATGGCCAGGGATATCTTTATCCGCACGCCTATCGCGAACATTGGGTTGCCCAACAGTATTTGCCAGATGCATTGCAGGGAAAAGTTTTTTATGAACCTAGCGATCAGGGATATGAACGCCAAATTCGTGAAGGAGTTGCCCGCCGGCGAGAAGCCCAATTGGCAGCGATGGTGGAGGGGGATACCAGCCTGCCGGAAGTGTTGACGACTGGACCAACTGACAGGGCCCGTGAAGCCTGGCTTCAACGAGCAATCGCCAACAGCGGCCGTAACCTGGGCCATGTTCGTGATCGCTTGTTCGAAATGGCAGAGATACAGCGGCACCATCTGGTCCTGGACCTGAACGCCGGCAGTGGCCTATTGACCTGGGAAGCGATACGGCACGCACCAGAAGGTGGTGTTTGGGCGTTAACGGCCGATGAGACCACAGGCGAAGCCCTGCGCCAGCAAGCCCAGCGATTGCCGGAAATTGAGCGACCGGCCATTCTTTTCGGCCAACCCCGGCGTTTAGCCGAGCTTCTCGAGATTCGTGGCGAATCTGACATCCGCTTCGACGTTATTATGTCTCGCAATCCCTTTTCGCAATACAAATCTTTTTCATCGGAGTCTAAAGGAAATGGTTCGATCCTAGGATCGTTAGCGGCAAAACTTCAAATCGGCGGCCGCCTGTGCCTGGCTCAGATCATCCCCCGTCATGGCCAGCGCCTCTACCAACTGGTAGATTGGTCTGGAACTGATCAAAATCTAGCCGGCCAGGTACGAGTAGCCGAGGAAAATATTTTCGATGACCGGAACGATCCGCTAGTCAATTGGGATGCGTCCGATATGGAGCGTTATTTTCGTGCGGCTGGCTTTGAGGACCTAAAAATAGAGGTAGAAAAACAGATCGACCAGCGGCAAATCACAAACGCCCACCTGGAACGCTGGTTCACTTCCGGCCAGCAAACTTCTGGCAGACCTACCTATGGTCAGCGATTAATAGATGCCGGCTTAGATGAAAAAGCGGTTGATGCAATTGCTGCCCTTTATGAACGCCAGCTTAGAGGTCAAGTTGTTGCCTGGCAAAGCCAACTGGCTTACGTTCTGGCTCGCCGCTGATATAATAGGTTTATGACCCGCGTTGACGGCCGTAACCCCGATCAGCTTCGTCCAATCCTCTTCGAACCATATTACAGCAAACATGCCGAAGGCTCGGTCTTAACCAGGTTTGGCGACACGCATGTTCTTTGCAATGTGACCATAGAGGACAGCTTACCAGGCTGGTTACGCCAACAAGATAAACCCCATGGCTGGCTAACCGCCGAATATGCCTTGCTACCCCGAAGCACACACCAACGAGTCAGGCGGGAGCGGCAGTGGCCCAAAGGCCGTACGCAAGAAATCTCCCGCCTCATCGGCCGAAGCCTAAGGATGGCCGTTGACTTAGAAGCTCTGGGCGAGCGACAATTGATCATCGATTGTGATGTCATCCAGGCTGACGGTGGGACGCGAACGGCCGCTATCACCGGAGGTTGGTTGGCGGTCAGGTTAGCCTTGCAACCCTTGATTGATGATGGTTCGCTGTCCCAGGGAGTCTTACGCAATCAGATAGTCGCTATCAGCGTAGGCTTGGTAAATGGCGTTCCCATGTTGGATCTGGCCTATGCCGAAGACGTAATGGCCGAAGTCGACCTGAACGTCGTGATGACGGCGACTGGAAAGCTGGTCGAGATCCAGGGCACGGCCGAAAAGACTCCTTTCGACCGCCGCCATCTGGATCAACTGGTCGATTTGGCGGCTGGGGGGATCCAACAACTTGCTGGCTATCAACTCCAGGTATTGAGCAAAAGGTGAGGTAGCATTGGTGGCCTGACAGCGTTGCTGCCAGGTTAAATCTGGGGACAGAAGCTGCAAGATAGCTTGAATGGGCTATAGAAAATCCCCACTCGAAAAACTAAAATCAATAATTGAAATGACTGACTTTCGGCAGGAAGCGGAGATCATCTTTGATGAGCTGGTTCATTATAGGAGGGATTTTCACCGCTATCCTGAATTAGGTTTTCAAGAGACGAGAACAGCCGGTATCGTGGCTGAATCCCTATCTAGTATGGGGTTAAAAGTTCAGGCAGGGATCGGCAAGACCGGCGTCATTGGGCTGTTAGAAGGCCTTCGTGATGGGCCAACAGTGCTGCTTCGTTTCGATATGGATGCCTTACCTGTTGAGGAAGAAAATGAGGTCGATTATGCCTCCCAGACGATCGGCTTGATGCATGCTTGCGGGCACGATGGTCACATGGCTGTTGGTTTGGGCGTTGCCAGAGTGCTGGCTGGTTATCGGAATCAGATAGCCGGCAAAGTGAAGTTTCTATTTCAACCAGCTGAAGAGGGTCTTGGTGGAGCATTGGCCGTCATGGCTGATAGGGCGTTGGAAAATCCCAAACCCGACGTCGCCATGGCTCTACACCTCTGGAACAACATCCCCATTGGGCAAATACGTGTTACGACGGGGCCAACGATGGCCGCATCAAGCATCTTCACCCTAACCGTAAAGGGCAAAGGTGGCCACGGTGCGGCGCCGCATAAGTCTGTCGACCCTATCCTGGCTGCAGCCCATATCGTGGCCGCCCTGCAAAGCATCGTCAGCCGCAACGTCGATCCGTTGCAAAGCGTGGTGGTTACTGTCGGTCAGATATCGGCCGGCACGACCTTTAACGTCATCCCTGAGGAGGCAGAGCTCAAAGGTACTGTGCGCAGCTATAATAATGAACTGCATCGACTAGCCTATCGTCGGCTCCTGGAAATGGCCCAAAATATGGCTGCTGCCTTCCGGTGTTCGGCCACAATGGAGACGGTGGCTATTGTGCCGACCGTAGTCAATGCTAGTGAACCGGCCGCTGCTGTTCGTGAGGCGGCGACCGCCATCGTCGGTGAAGAAAACGTCATCGCCGGCCAGACTATGGAGGCCGAGGATATGGGCTTCATTTTGGAGGAGGTCCCCGGCTGCTACTTTTTTGTTGGCTCGGCCAATGACGAAATTGGCTTAAATTATCCCCATCATCACCCACGTTTTGACTTCGACGAACGGGCCATGATTTATGGCGTGGCTACGATGGCCCAGGCGACTGCCCATTACGTCCTCAACGGCAATTGAAAGATCGCAACCGCCAGGGATCATGAGTGTTGGTTAATCGTTGCTCGACAATGCTACATCTGCAAGGCGATCTGTGCTAAATTGTTGGCGAATATGCCAGCATCGTCCCTATCCAACGACAACAGAAAAAAAACCCAATCTACCCTGCATGATCTGAAGGTCGTCGTATTGGCCGGTGGTGTAGGTGGGGCCAAGTTAGCTGATGGGGTGGCCCAGATCTTGCCGCCGGAGAATTTGTCGATCGTCGTCAACACTGGCGATGATTTCAAACACCTGGGTCTAACCATCTGTCCTGACCTGGACACGGTGATGTATAACCTGGCTGGAATAGATAACCCGGCAACGGGATGGGGACGGCAGGGGGAATCCTGGCGGACAATCACCGAAGTTGGCCGCATCGGCGGTCCAGATTGGTTCAAACTCGGTGACCTGGACTTGGCCGTGCATTTAACTCGAAGTCACCTGTTAGCGAAAGGATGCACGCTGACAGAAGCAACGCGACATATCTGTGATCATTATGGTATAAAAACACAACTCTTGCCGATGTCTGACCAGCCTGCACCCACGATGATCGCCTGCGAAGAAGGTCTTTTACCTTTCCAGAACTGGTTTGTGAAACGGCAGTGGCAACCCGCCGTTCAGGAAGTGCGTTTGCCGGAGGACGTCAAGACGACATCACAAGTTGCCTTAGCTCTGGAACGAACGGACCTAATTCTNNCTATTATGGTGATTTAATCGATGTATTCGTATTTGATCAGCGCGATTCCTCTCTGTATAAACAAGAAGGGAGCTTAAAAGACTTGGTAACTTTCCAAACGGACACGATCATGCGCGACCGGCAGGATCGCCGCCACTTGGCGCAGCAGATATTGGACTTCTCAATGGAGCTATTTAATAAATGAACATCTGGGCCATCATTCCAGTAAAGCCCTTACGTGATAGCAAAAGTCGCATTTCACACATTTTATCGGGAGACGAGAGAGCAGAGTTAACCAGCTATTTAATGGGTCGAACCATTGATGTTCTCAGCGAAGTCATGGCGATTTCGCGCACGTTGGTTGTTAGCCGGGATCCAGCGGCACTTAAAATTGCCCGCCAACACGGTGCTTCAACTTATGGTGAAACCGAGAAACAAGATTTAAATCTGGCCTTGACGCGGGCCAGTCATATTGCAGCCGCCCAAAAGGCCAATTGCGTCTTGGTTTTGCCTTCGGATCTGCCATTGTTAACTGTTGAAGACGTCGAGATGATGGTCGACGTAGCCAGCCCAGCCGTTCGTGATGG
>DOXE01000307.1 GCA_003519205.1 Chloroflexota bacterium | reverse complement strand
GTGGGCTTGGTTCAATCCCTGGATGATGCTTTCGCGTTCAACTTTCAAGTTAATCGTTAGTTCTGGTACATGCTGCGCTGGAGCGATGCCCATCCGCAGCGATTCTACCAATTGCCGTCCCTCTAATTGGTTTTGGGGCATGGGAGGCGAAGGCTGGTAAGTGGGGACGAAAAAAGCCTCAGCTTCAGCCAGCATCTGACCATCCTGAACGAACTCGTGGCGCGGCCGGCGGAAGCGTAACCCGTTTTCAAATCGCACCAGCCATTCGATACCGTTACGGTAAATGGCCACCACCTGACCTGGGCCTAATTGAGGGTGTTCTACACGTTCTCCGATCATGAGCGAAAATGAAGCATTGATTGTAAATCAAGGATTTTGGTGATGGCTACCTCATTTACAATTCAGTAAGGCGGTGTTTCTCCGCCCATCAATTCATCAATCTGTCCCCGTAGAATGGCCTGCGCCTCTTCCTCTGTGATGGTGTGTTGCTCCCCATAATGCTGGCGCGACAGTTCTACGACGAAAGATTTGACGAAGAGACGGCGGTGGCTCACATCCAGAAAAACATCGCGCGCCACGTTGGCCAGGATGACGGCGTTAGCCCGTTGTACGGTGTGGTCAAGTTCGATATCAAAAGCGCATTCATAAATGGGGATGAGCTTTTCACCAATTGCTAACATCAAATCATCTTCGTCCAGATCGAGGTGTTCCAGACTGATGAGGGGGCTGAAATGGTTGATGCGGCTAAATCGCCCGGGAGCGCGGACCCGCTGCTGTAATGCCGGATATTTGGGCACGATGTCATTGATGAATTGGGGCGGCACAGCGTAAACAAACATCGCCCCAGGCAGATCTTCGCGGGTGCGATCGATAACTTCCCGCAGCGTGTCAGTCGCCAGCTTCTCTGCCTTGCCGCCAACCGAGGCCATGCGATCGACTTCATCGAAGAGCAAAATGAGGCCACTGAAAGAGAGAGCCCGGATAACCTGGCAGAGGGATCGTAACATGCGAAAAGCATTAGGCCGGTTAATTTTACCAGTGACGCCAACTTCCCGCAGGATTTTAGTATCTTCAGGGCTGGTGGGTTCGCCCATGAGCCAGCGCGAGAGGGAATCTAAACGTTCTTCGTTGTTGCGGATAAGGGCATAGAAATAGGCGATAATGGCTGTCTCATATGCTGGACTATCTACTGGTGTGGCCTCTAACGTATCCACTAGCGCGCGAAAAAGGGGGTTGGCTAACGTTTCCAGACTCAAAGGTCCGCCCACGATACGTTCCAAAGTACCTTGCAAGAAGCGAGTTAATCCCTTGTCATCGCTAAAGCCTTCGCCTTCCTCATGCCAGACCATGTTGTTGGCAACTGCTTCGTACACCTTTTTCTGGTCGTTGTAAGGCGTCTCTACGGGGCTGAGATCTACGTTGACGACGGCAAAATTCCGGGTCCAGGCCACATCACGGAGGCAATAAAGGAAATGGGATTTTCCGCTGCCATAGTCGCCGATAACCNNAGTTGGCGGTGTGCCGAAACTGCCAAGGATTTCGATAATGTGACGGGCCAGAGGACGGGAAATAATCGGTTCGGTCATGGTATTGTTTAGTTGACGGTCACTTCAAGCGAACATGGTTCGCCAGTGACTTGTCAACTTGACCCTATTAGTCAAAGGTAATATCGCTGTAATATTGCCCATCTATAGCTGTATCGGGCAGCCAGATGGAACGGCTGGCTTGCTCAGCCTGGCTTTTGGTGGCGACGCCTAGGCGGAAGCTATCGGTGGCGCCCTGTTCATGCACGAGGACGAGATCGCGCACGAAGAGGACGCGATCATAATCTCTGAAAGTCCTGCGGGAAGGTTGGTTCCAAAAGCGAACGCTTTGCTGGTTAAGGGTGAGCTGGCTGTATACTTCAATGATGTTGACGCGCCCTTGCCCCGGCCGTTTCGTCCGCTTATCAATACAATCCTGCCATGCTTTTTTCAATGCCGGTACAAATTCATCAGCGTCAACAGTGCGATTGACGGCGCGATTGACCTGCTGATCATACGCTTTGAGAATACCGGTCAGAGAAAGGGGGATGGGTTTGGTAAGTGGCTCCTTGCCGTAGAACCATTGCCCTTTTCGGGCAGCAATATCGATTCTTAGGGTTAAAATACCGACGGTAAGGACGGGTGGGCGACCCTCAACCGTTTCTCCTCGTGCAGCAAATTCCTCCCGCAAATCACTGGCAAAGTCAAAGGCCAGATCGTCTAAGGCGGCTTGAGTCGCGGCGGCAAAGGCGGCCACGGCCGAGTCCAACGTCTCGCTTTCCACATTTTCTGCGGCCGCTTCCAGCCTGGTCAACGCCCTTTGCATGGGCAGCGCATCAGCTTTCTCGGCCGCCGCCAAGCGAGCAGCTCTATTCAATGCGCTGGTCGCTGTTCGAAGTGCCTTTAATTGCGGAGCCAATTCTGCCACGGCCGCTTCCAATTGGGTTAAAACATCTTCCATGCTCGATACCTCTTCATTTAATTCTCAGGGGTGAAGGAGCACATTTTAGATGGGAAGCAGGTTCAAGGCAACACTTCTTGTACTTTTTCCCACTGCCGCACGGGCAAGGCTCGTTTCTTCCTGGCATTCATTCACTCCTGATCGTCTACTCTAATCGATGGAGTAACACACATCCTGTTCAAATAGAAACGAAATTTTGGGTCAGCTTTTAGCAGTGTCCGGCCGATTTTGCTTAGCTGGAAATAGAACAGCCAAAATGTCCTGCTTGGGGACTTCCATTCTTCTCGAACAGGGTAATAGGGTGCTCGACGAACGGCAGGATCCGCTTATTCCTGGTGATTTCCTGCCCAACATGTTTCACAGTGACATTGAAAGCCTCGCCTTCCGGCAACAAGTTACGCCCTTCCAGCTCCGAGGCTAAACGATCAATCGCTTCTGGCGTTACCAGATCTTTCTGCCACTGTAGAAATTCACCGGTTTTGGCGTTGAACTCGGCGTCTGCTCTTTCCAGCAAGATCTCACACTGGTCAATTGTCACACTTTGGTCGACAAAGCGAGGTGGGAGATTGAATTCAACTGTTATCCACTCGTTTCCACGAACCGGTACAGAGGTCATGGACGGTGAAGGGAAAGGTGCTTGATGAAAAACTTCGGCCTCAAACACCTCGTTGGGATCGTCGAACAGCGCCAGGTACACCTGGCGTGTATCTGGGTGTCTCGTGTAGGCCCACTTCTGGTTTATGCCCGGGCCGTTTTTTACCTCAGCTAAAACAACGAATTCGTCCCCTCTTTGCTCTATCCAGGCCTGCCTGATCGTGAGTGTACTTGGCTCATTCGGGACTGAACTGGGTATGGGACCAAGGGTCAACGCGAACAAACCGTCCAAATCGTTGATTGGAGCTGCTGGAAAGAGGAGCATTATCTGCTCGGTATCTTGATAGTCCTCCAGTATTCGCCCACTACTAACCTGAACGCCTGCCCCAATACCCTTGCGTAGTTGCTCTGTAACGTCCGCCTGGATGCTCTGGGTTTCTGTACCCATGCTTTCCTGAGTCTTAAGCACCAACGCTCGATCAAGCGGTATGGTCCTTTGGTCTAGTTGGGATGTCATAACTGCTGTCTCCTGAATGACGTCAATGGCAGTCTTGCTTTCACTCGGCAACGATGAGGTTGGTGCAACCGAACTGCAGGCGGTCATCAATAGAAGGGCAAGTGTAGCAATTGCAACGTGGACGGGAAGCTCTTGGAATTCTTTCATAATAGATCTAATGTGAGGTGACTTTCTTAAAAATGATAATGGCTTAAGCCCGCATGGCTGCAGCCACGAGAACTTAAGCTCATTATCGAAGCTTGTTACCGAAGTAGCTTAACTATAATCGCTATGGCCGCATGGTGGTCGGCTCGTCCGCAAATTCTTCCTCTTCGGCTTCAAACATGGCCATCGCCTCGTCCGCGTCGGTTTTTGTCATAGTCCATGAACCGGATCCGCCGCAGTCGCTGGTCCAGTAGCCAGAACCGTTCTCACAGTCGTCAATCGTCCCCTCGTAGGTGAAATCACAGCAACTGCCTGTGGCGTTTAGTGTGATGTCGGTGCCGGTGAAAGTGCCTGTTACCGTGTAAGTCCCGCATGAGGTTGTTTGCACGGTGCCGGTAATATCATCACCGCTCTGAATCAGGGTCCAGACATAGTTGAACCCGTCTCTCCACACGCCGGAAATACAAGCATTCAATGATACCTCGTAGTCGCCGCCAGTACCCAACCCGTTGATAACAAGGACGCAAGTATCGTAGGTCCCGGCCGAGAAGCTAAGATTCCAGGTCTTTTCGGTTGTGCTAGGATTGTTATAGATCTTGCTCCAGCGGTTGTCTTTGATCATGATCAGATGGGCAGAGAACTGGCCACTCCCACCGCTTGGATTACCTTCAAAACGGAGGCTAAATTGGCTTACGCTGGGATCCAGGCGTAATATCAGGTAGTCGGTACCGTATGAATTTACCGACCGCAGCCCCGAGTTCCAAGTAAAAGTGTCGCTGCTAACGTTAACGTCCGCGATTGGCAACACATGGGCGTAGGGGCCGTACGTACGCCCACAACTATTCGTAACTTCCTCATCTTCGTCATACTCGTACTTGAAAGAAGGGTTTTCCAGATCTTTGATGTAGTTGGCTTTCGACCAGTCCTGGAAGAACCTGTCGAAAGAGCGACCCAACCGGTCCTGAGTTACCGTGCCGCTAGCAGCTTTGGCGTCTAGCCCGTTAGTCGAGTACCTGTTGAGGACTTCGCGGAGGGCTCGTTCATCACTGGGGATGGTAGCTGCCCGTTTGCGAAGCTGCTCGCCAAGGTACTTCCAATAGTGACAGGCGTCATACGAACGATTCAAGAGACCACTATCGGTTGTGCCTAGACCGCCATTGACACGGCTTACGTAGTCATTCACATCATCGTACGTGAAATCCTGCGACCAGCTTGCCATCGCTTCTACCCACCAGCGCTGACCGGCGGTACCAGTTACATAACCATAAGCGTATTCCACGCGATGGAACAGCTCATGAGCCGAAGTGGTCCTTCGCCGACAGGCGTCGTTTACCACCGTATGGCTGTTCAAGTAGATCCTGTTAGATTGGGAAGACGTGCTTCCGTGAAGTCCAGGATTATAGTAGACCTCGATGTCAATAATGCGTTGTCCCCCGATGAGCGCCGCCTTTGGCTGGCGGAAATTGGTAGTGTAAAGGTCCCAACACTCATTGAGAAATACGGCGGTAGCGTCAATGTTGGTTTCGTTAGTGTTATCGCGCGAGTCCGGGCTTGTTTCTGTCCATCTAAAATGGAAATGACCGACGGTCTTTTCCTTTTCGAGAGATGGCATGCTATCTGCCATCATGGTTTCGATTTCGTCCTTCGCTGTTGTGGAAATTAGATTTGAAGCCAACACTGCTTCAACCAATCCGACTGTAGACTCGCCGCACCACTCTATGTTGTCCGCCTCTCTCGCAGCCATTGTGAAGGCCCCCTCAAAGAACTCTAGTTCAAGGTCGGCCTCGACCCTTTGAGCCACCGGCACAAACAGCCGGCTGGCCAGATCCTTGGCATACTGGTCATTGGTAGGGGCATTGGGATTNNAGCCAGCTAAATATACATCAGGATTTAGCTGTTGCCATGCCGCCGAATACTCGGGTGTTTTACAGCGATGCTATGGGCTGGGTAAAAGTGTTTCCTGCAATACACCACATTAATATACTAACATTTGTGTTGGTTCGCTCTATATGTTGGGCCTATCAGTCTCACCTCCTTCGATGGCGCTGTTCGGTAGTTCAATCCAATGTGCCGGCTTATACGTAATGTTCTCTAAAAATTTGAAGATTACCTTTTGGTGTCTGGAGTAATTTTCCTAAACAATGAGAAGGATCAACTCAAGTACAATGATCCTGCTCAGTTGATCACAGAGTGTAAACAATTCTTCGTTTATAAAATCATGTATAGATGAGCTAGGTGGCACATCATCTTCCGTGACCATCCCATCCCCCTCATGACAAGCACCCAAGACTCCGCCCCTATGATACCTTTGCATGCATAAGGTAGGGTGACAGAAACCCTCTTCGCTCATTATTGATCAGACTTAGGATCCTTGTCAAGACAATCCTCACTGGCTGTTATTCTTCAGTAAATCTGNNCCGCGGGAAACGGTCGCACAGACGCACACCCGAGCATGTAGAGGAGAAGGTCGTGGCACTGGCCAAGGGTCTGTACCATGACTATAACAACTGCCATTTCGCCGAAGAACTTGAAGAACGACACGACATAACCGTATCTAGCTCCACCGTGCGCAGGATTCGACAGCGTCATGGCCTGCCAAGCCCGCGTAAGAGACGGGTACCCCGTCATCGGAGGAGGCGGGAGCGCTATCCACAGGCTGGCATGCTGCTACAAGTGGATGGTAGCCAGCATGACTGGCTGGAGGGACGAGGACCCTGGTTGACATTGCACGCGGCCATTGATGACGCCACCAATGAGGTTCCATGGGCGGTGTTTCGGGAAACAGAGGATGCCACTGGATACGCTCTCCTGATTCACCACATCAGCCAGACCCATGGTCTCCCGCTGGCACTGTATGCCGACCGGCACACGATCTTTCAGAATCCGAAGCAGGCTACCATTGAGGAGCAGCTGGCCGGCTTGGAACCCCGTTCCCATCTGGGCCATTTACTGGGCAGCTTGGATATCCACCTGATTGGCGCCCGCTCTCCTCAAGCTAAGGGACGTATTGAGCGCCTTTTTAGGACTCTTCAGGACCGATTGGTGAAGGAATTACGGCGAGCTGGTGCTGACACTCTGGATGAAGCGAATGTTGTGCTGCGTAAGTATCTACCGCGTTTCAACAGAAGGTTCACCAAACCGCCTGCCCAGTCAGGTAGCGCCTACCGCCCACCGTTGTCTCGCGCCGAAGCCAACGCCCGGATCTGCTTCACCTACTGGCGCACCGTGACCAATGACCACACCATCTCTCTTTTTGGACATGATTTGAATCTGCCGGATATACCCGTCCGTCTCAACCTGGCCGGACGCCGTATCCAACTTCGTCATCGCCTGGATGGCCGCCTGGCTGTGGTTTACAAGCAACAGGTTCTTGGTTTGCTTCAGCCTGTTCAACTCGGACCCCCCCGTCTTGAGCAATTCGAACCAGCAGCTAAGCACCTTGCTAACAGTCTCCCTCCGGTTCAAATCCCATCCCCGCCACCTTCTAATGGCTCTAAAGTCATTTCTGCCCAAGAACCTCGAAAGCCAGACTATAACCACCCGTGGCGACGACAAGGTCGAGCTGCCTATCGACGCCGTCAGCAGCAAGAGGAGCTAAATGAAAAATTTGACTAATGATGAGACCGGCCCCA
>DOXE01000220.1 GCA_003519205.1 Chloroflexota bacterium | reverse complement strand
GCCCATTGTCGGTTCCTCGTTAAATCCATTCCTTAAATTGGCTGGCTATGGTTGGATCGCTCGCATGGTCTGGCGGTTTCCAGTGATTCGCTCAAGCATCATGCGTATTCTCCTGGCTGGCGATTCCAAGCGAGTGCAACAGATGATTTTTCGGGATGTGCAACGCACCAGCCTGGATTCCTTCTTCCGTAGTATCGGTGATCTTCGAGAAACCGACCTCAGGCAGGAAATCGGATATTTATCACCACCGGCTTTGGGCATTTACGGACGGCGGGACAATATCGTCTCGCCATCCAATGCCCAGCTCTTGGCCAATGGTACTGGCGTGGCACAAGTGGCGATGATGGAGCGATCACGGCATTTCCCAATGAGCGATCAGCCTGAAGATTTTGTTGCCGCACTGGTCGGATTTCTCCGTGGCAAAGGCGGCTATAAGGCGCAACAAGATGTTATCTCGATTTGACTCTAAAACGCTGGCAACGCCCGAAAAGAATTCTTTTTTTTACCCCAATCGTATGGGGCGCATCGTCCTAACAGCCATGGAAGACATTATGGGCTACCATGGCGTCAACGCCACATTAAACCTGGCCGGGCTAACCCATCTAGTTAATCACTATCCCCCGAATAACCTTGATAGAGCTTTTGAGTTTTCTGAGCTTAGTAGAATTCAGGAATCCGTCGACGTTATTTTCGGATCAAATGGCGGCCGTGCAGTTGCCCTTAGAACAGGTAGGGAGACCTTTAAATACGCCTTACAGGATTTTATGCCGGTGCTGGGGATATCTGACCTTGCCTTCCGTCCGTTACATTTAGGCTTAAAGCTCAAAATTGGTCTAGAGGTATTCGCCCAAACGTTTAACAAATTCACCGACCAAGTTGTACGGCTCAGCGAGGATTCAAATAACCATTTGTGGATAATCGAACGTTGCCCTGTGTGCTGGACGCGAGTAACCAACAATCCTTGTTGCCACCTTGCTGTTGGCTTGTTACAGCAATCCCTCAACTGGGTAAGCAACGGGCGCGAATTTGAAGTAAGAGAATTAGAATGCATGGCTTCAGGCAATAGCTCCTGCATCATCACTATCGCAAAACGCCCAATCAATTAGAGATGCCAATATGCGCCGAGTTGTAATCCAGGACAGACATTTCATTCACCCATTCAACGAGCCATCTCGCGATCTTCGAGTTCAAAATGTCCCTTTGTGGCTTTGGCAACGAGATCTCCTTTCACCATACGTTGTCGAAGAAAGGGAATATACTGGCTGGAACGAAGCCCTCATCTATGAAACTGAGGAGTATGTGGAAAGTCTGGTTCATCGAGACAATCTGTTTTTCAACAAGAGGCTAATTGACGAATTCATTTATCGGGCGAAAGTCGCTCGAAAGCCGGTACGAATAGCCTTCAAAGAAGATGATCCGGCTATCTGCCAACATGTTCTACCCTTGACCCAATCGTTGGAGAGGAGTGGGGATCTTGTCTTGGCTGATTTGTATTATCTGCCCCGAGGTCTATCTCAGGAAGTTGAAGCCCAGCCACTTATCATTGACTCTGAATCCCGTGAGGTCGGATATTATCACGTGCCACCTTACATGGCTTCTGCTGATGGGGATCTGACCTACCAGTTACCACGAAAGGCCTTTGTTTCTATTGAGAGTTGGGTCCATCTCTTCGTGGTAGACGTTCTTTTTGGCGTCTTCAGCCGGGGCAAGGATATGGAGGACCGGGCTGACGCAAGCTGGCTCTATCGCCTGAAGATATTGGCCAAAGCTCTCATGGAACAGAAGCAAGTANNCTGAAGTGGTACAAATCGGTCAAAATGTGACGATTGACCCATCGGCCGTCATTCATGGCCCAACGACGATAGGCAACAATGTAACGATCGGTCCAGGCACATATATTGACAATTGCCTCATTGGGGACAATGTCAACATTTCCCAAGGTTGCCAACTCATGTTAAGCATCGTGAGTGACGGATGCTTCCTGCCCTTCCGCGCCTCTCTGTTCATGACGACGCTCATGGAAAACACGATGGTTGCCCAAAATACTTGTCTCCAATTATGTGTTGTCGGCCGAGACACTTTCATCGGCGCGGGCACGACCTTTACCGACTTCAAGCTCTTTCCCGGCCGATTACGAGCCTCGGTCGGATACGGCGAACTAGACGAAACAAACATGATGGTCCTCGGCGGATGTGTCGGGCATCATTGCCGGCTTAGTTCTGGTTTGATCTTTTATCCTGCACGTACTGTGGAGTCAGATGTTGTGCTGCTAGGCGACGATGTTAACCACTACATCACGCGTGATATCCTTTATGAAGACAGTAGCCACCATGCCCTTAAATCTTATTATTCATATCCAAGGCTTTACCCTCGCCATCTCGAATTCGCCTGAAATTCCGCCTTCCAGGGGGAGAAGAGGGAAGGAAGTACCAATTATTTGTCCCGGTCAGCATGGTAGAATGTCAACAGCGAGTTTTAAGATTTCGTCAGTTGAGTTGATCAAGTTTCTAGCAGAACTGTCTAGAGAACATATTGTTGTCACGTACCTCCACTGATGGCAAAGGAGACTCTTACATGACTCAAGGCCGAATTTTAGTGGTCGAAGACGATAGAGATACCGCTGAAATGCTGCAAGTCTACTTCAGCGGTCACGGCTTTTCGGTGGAAGTTGCCATGCGTGGCACCGACGCCTTACCTGTGACCCGGAGTTATCTTCCAGACCTGATTATCCTGGATATTATGCTGCCCGGGATGGATGGATATGCCGTATGCCGTGAGCTGAGGACAATGACTCGAACGAGCCATATCCCCATCATTTTCCTGACCCAAAAAGATGAAAGGAGTGATCGGATCGCCGGCTTAGAGCTTGGGGCAGACGATTATGTGACGAAACCTTTCGATATTGAAGAACTTGGACTAAGGGTGAAGAACGCGATCAATAGCCACCAGCGGATGAATATGACGGATCCACGGACAGGTCTGCCGGCCGCGCGATTGATCGAGGATCAGCTAAGAGGGCTGATGCAATCTGACGGTTGGACTTATGCCGAAGTGGCCATTCAGTTCATGCAACCCTTCCTCGACTCCTATGGATTTGTGGCAGCCGATGAGGTTCTTCGTTACACCGCCCTACTATTGAACGAAACCATAGATGAATCAGGCACAGCCGACGACTTTATCGGACATGCTGGAGGACAGATATTTGTTTTAATCACATATGCCAATGAATCTAATGCACTGCTGGCCACCATCAGGCAGCGTTTTGACCAACAGATTCGCACCCACTATAGCTTCTTCGACTCCGAACAGGGAGGTATTCTCCAGCCAGATGGCTCATTGGCACCGATAATGAGTTTATCCATTGGAGCGGTTTCCTCAGAGATGAGGGATTTCGTAGATATTAGAGAGATTACTGAAGTTGCCGCCGAAAGCCGTCGTTTCGACCAGGCCCCGGCCTCACGATAANNAGTCGTGCAGATGGGGGTAATATCAGCCTCTACAGCGAAAGTAAAGATACTTTTGTACCAAACCATTCGGTCGGGGGTATTCCTCCTGAAACCATTATCGCTCCGATAATTCGGGAAGCGATCGATAACCAGGCGCCCGTCATCCGTAAAAGATTAGATCTTGGTCGACAATTAGGTTCAATTTTAGTTACCCCAATCATTAATGATGGTTTCGTCAGTGGCCTCATTACTTTATACAGTCGAAAACCATACCAATTTGGGGAGCCGGGCACAAAATATGTTGCCGCACTGGCAGATTTAGCATCGGCCGCTATTGTAAATGCTCAATTATATCGGGATACCCTTCAGAGAGAACGATTTTACGCTTCCTTAGGGCGGGTAACCTTGGCCATTAACGCCACCGTCAACCTGCCCACCCTGCTAACCCTCGTATGCAAAGAAAGTCTAGAACTGTTTGATGTCGACGGCGCCTTCATCTGGCAGAAAGAAGACGACAAACTTATCGGCATTGCTGCCGAGGGCCATGCAAGGGATGACTTTATTGGTACCCGGGTGCGCTGTTCCGATGATAAAAACCTCGCTGCCACAGCCGCAAATAAAGGCTACGGTGTCTATAGTAATAATATAGAACAGGATCAACGATTCATTCGTCATTTCCCCTGGCAAGCAAGGGTTAAGGCATCACTGGCAATCCCGTTGGGAAAAGATGAGGAATTATTGGGCGTGCTACAGCTCGTCGATACATCACGGAATGGCCGCTTCGGATTCTCAGATGTAGAACAAGCCACCTACTTTGGTGCTCAGGTTGCCATCGCCATTCAAAATGCCCAACTCCTCACCGATATGAGTGAGCTTAATGAACAGTTGGATCTCCGTGTAGCCGAACGTACTCATGCGCTAGGAGAGGAGCGCGATCGAGTACAGTACCTGCTTCGAGTAACATCTGAATTGGCGGCCAGCCTGGATCAGGATCGGGTCCTTGTGCGGGCGCTAGAACTGGTGAACGAGATTGTCAATGCCACCCATGGCAGTATTCTTTTAGTGGATACGATGACGGGTGAGTTAATTTACCCCGCGGCATTCGAAACACATAAGCTCCCTCCCTTACCACGTGTTGACCTGGGCATCAAACCCGAAGAAGGCCTTGCCGGATGGATCATTAAATACCGCTCAGCCATCATCATCGACGATACATCCAACGACGACCGTTGGATAGCTCAACCAGAGAATTCAGAATTGAAGTCGGTGATGGCCGTCCCGCTTATCGCCAACGACGAGGTGATCGGCGTGTTGACTTTATTCCACCGGGAATCACATGCCTTTACCCAAGAACAGCTTGAGCTCGTGGAAGCGGCAGCTTCGCAAGTGGCCAATGCCATCAGCAATTCCCACCTCTATATACTCATCCGCGATCAAGCGGAGCGCCTTGGCAACATGCTGCGTGAAGAACACCTAGAAGCCGCCAAGAACCAAGCTATTCTGGAAAGTATCGCCGATGGGGTGTTAGTGACAGACGCTACGGGTACCGTGATTTTGGCGAACCTATCGGCCGGACAAATCCTTGAGATCCCTCATGACCAACTGAATGGCAAACCGGTAAATGAATTACTTGGCCTCTACGCGGCCACCGGCGAAAACTGGATACACACCGTTGAGGAATGGGCTCATTCTACCAGGCGTGAAGGGCAGCCCCAGTTTTTGGCTGAGAGGCTGACCATGGAGGACAAATTCGTTAGTGTTCGGTTGTCGCCTGTTTTCGCTAGCGGCCAGTTCATTGGAACTGTGTCCATCTTCCGCGATGTCACCCAGGCGGTTGAGGTGGACAGGATGAAGAGCGAGTTTGTATCGACGGTCTCTCATGAACTCCGGACGCCGATGACCTCTATTAAGGGATATGCTGAGCTCATGATCATGGGAGCGGCCGGGGAAATGTCAGATGCTCAAAAGCAATATCTCGACGTCATTGTCGGTAACGCCGACCGCATGAGCGAGCTGATCAATGATCTGTTAGACATTTCCCGCATCGAATCGGGAAAAACCACCTTAGAACTACAACCTGTAAACCTGTCACAAATCGTTGCCCAGGTTGTGGGCGAACATCTCCAAGGCCTGATCTCCCATGAGGATAAACCAATCCGAGTTTCGACCGAGATTTCGCCAACCTTGCCCATGGTCAATGCCGATCCAGATCGGGTGACGCAAATCTTGACCAATCTCCTGGATAATGCCTTCCAATACACACCAACGAATGGAAAGATCTCTGTTACAACTCGAGCAAACGGCAGTTTTGTGATGGTCAGTGTCAGCGATACAGGTGTGGGAATCAGTCAGGAAAATCAGGNNGAAATGCACGGTGGTACGATTGACGTGGAGAGCACGCTTGGTCAAGGTAGCACGTTTACATTTACGCTGCCCTGCGTTTCCGAAAATTAATGAAATTTTCGAAAACATTTTCCATATACTGAGCTAAGAACGGTCAATTATCATGGAAAGAATATTAATTGCTGAAGATGAACCCGATATTCGAGAGTTGATCAGTTTGGCTTTGCAGTTTAACGGTTTTGAGGTGATCAGCGCCTCGGACGGTGCTGAAGCAGTTGAGTTAGCCAGCAACAACAGTTTCGATTTGATCATGTTGGACGTGCGAATGCCCCGATTAACCGGCTATGAAGCATGCCGCCAATTGCGAGAGATGGAAGCCACAAAAGAAATACCCATCATCTTCTTATCGGCTAAGGGGCAGGAAGCTGAGGTCGACGAGGGGCTAGAAGCTGGCGCAGATCGGTACATATTAAAGCCATTCGCACCGATTGAATTGGCAAATGAAATAAAACAAATTCTGGCCGAGCGAGGAACTTGATCTATTCCGCCATGTCCATCCATCGTGACTTCGATTAGGCCAAAGACTATCTGATATGAGTGTAACAACCATCAATGGAGGCTTCGTACATTATGAAGTGCTCGGCCGGGGGAAACCTATCGTCTTCATCCATGGCTGGCTAGGTTCCTGGCGTTATTGGTGGCCTTGCATGCAAACCCTTTCCAAACAGCACCGGGCTTTTGCCTACGATCAATGGGGTTTCGGCGACTCTGGCAAAGTGGGGAAAAAGTATTCCTTTGAGGCCTATCTAGAACTTCTAGAACTTTTTGTAGCAAAGCTTGGAATTAATGGCACATTGAACCTCATCGGCCATGATGTGGGAGCGGCCGTTGCACTCCGCTTTGCAAGATTAAATCCTGAACGGGTTGATCGGTTGGTGACCGTCGCCTTGCCTACATCAGGCAGNNGTAACCCTCGAAGGGTGCAGCCACTTCCCCATGCTCGAACAGACGGCAATCTTTAACCGTCTAGTTCAGGATTTCATCAACATCGAGGAAAATGAAACAGTTATGCCAAAGGATTATTGGCAACGCCGGACCCGCTAACGCCAAAGGTCAAATTGACAAAGCTTAGGTGGGTGGTATAATGCGACCGGGTGACTCCGAGGACACGCGCGACTGCGACAAGCACGGTAGTTTAAAAAGGTAATTCCTTTCCAACTTCGCGAAGTTTTATTTTTTGCCGCATTTTATCCGGCAAGGGTAACCATTCTGATGAATTGTTGGTAAATACGACACTCAATATCGAGTTACCTAACTACCTTGACTCGGCTGGATCTCGCATGCAAGGCGTGAGACGCCGAGTTTTTTCTTGTTAGGAGACCCTAAAAAACTGAAATAGATAAGTGTACTGAATGAGTATTTCAACTGATAATCACGATCTGGATAATCTAGCCGAACCAGAAGCCGACTTCTCTCAAGAGTTAGCTCAGCTTTTAGAAGAGCATGACTATGCTCTACCGTCGGTCGGCGACATACGGACCGGTATCATCGTTTCAATATCCGATCAAGGCGTTATCGTCGACCTGGGTCTAAAGCGGGATGGACTTGTCCAGCCGGACGATTTAACCGAATTAGATCCAGAAGAACGCGATGCCCTACAGCTAAACGATGAGGTTCCCGTATACATCATGGAAACCAGCCAGCCAGATCGTTTACTTGTATCCATTCATAAAGCCCGACTCAATCAGGATTGGATTCGTGCTCAAGAAATGATGGAAAGCGGCGAGATCCTGGAAACCCCCGTTATCGGATATAACCGGGGTGGGGTTATTGTGCCCTTTGGCAATTTAAGGGGCTTTGTACCGGCCTCCCATTTG
>DOXE01000465.1 GCA_003519205.1 Chloroflexota bacterium | reverse complement strand
ATCCACCAGGTCGCATAGGTGCTGAATTTATACCCTTTCGTATGGTCAAACTTCTCTACGGCCCGCAGCAAGCCGACGTTTCCTTCCTGAACTAGATCTTGAAACTGGATTCCCCGCCCCATGTACCGCTTGGCTACACTCACTACCAGGCGCAGGTTTGCCCGGGTAAGCTGGTCTTTGGCCTCTTCGGCCAGGTGATAGATCATAAATTCATTGTACTTAAGCGCAATTTCATCCTGATCCAACCATTCTTGAAAGGTCTCCAGCGATGGTAGATCGTGATTTTCCATATAGTAGGTGCAGACCTGATCGGACAAATCTGGAGGCATTAAATAAAGGGCTGTAAAGATGGTAAAAACACTCTTGGCTAAATCGCTCCATTCTTCCGCCTGGCCCCATTCGCCATCATTTAAGTAATGTCGCATAAAAGATGGCGAACTCGACTGCCATCCTTGGCGGAGTTGTTGGGCTTCCCGGATAATTAAGGACAAATCGGGCAACTCGACTCGTTCCTTCCCTATAGGCAACTGGGCATTGAGGATTTGGCTGGCTTCATCGGCCTGGATCCAACTTTCCAATAAAGATTGATAATTAGCCATTATCGTTCGGGCATGAATGCTTTCTTGCCCATCCTCATCCATAACCTGGGTGGTGAGTCTTTCTAATGTAGTCGCGGCCGCCAACTGGGTTGCCAACCAGATCTCTTGCTCGGCCGTGAGTAGTGAGACCTGGCCGATCTCTTTGAGGTAGGTATGAACCGGATCGTCCTCTGCCTCATGGACGTATGGTCGGGTCTCATCCTCATCATCTTCTTCTTCGAGCTCAGCTTCCAGCAGGGCGTTTGCGTCACTCATGTCTTCGATGGTTTCGCCCTCATCGGAGACAATTCGGATGCCAAGGCGTTGTAGTTGCTCGTATAACCGATCAGCCTGTTCTTCATCGGCTGAAGCCAGAATGGCCTGCACGTCCGCTTCTTCGATTACGCGCGAACGGCGAGCCTCCTTAACCAAGGCCTCAATATCAATGGTCTGTGGTTCAACTTCGTTTTCCTGAATGTTTTCGGCGTCTTCAAGTCTGGGATCGAAATCCATCTTCGTCGTTATCCCCTGAGCTCAGTCACCACGTACCGTATTGCGCTTCATGTTTCGATGCTCTTTGGTTTGACGTCTACCGGTCGCCGACATGGCTCCTCTTGCTCTGTCTATGCTGCGCACCTGAGACGGCAGTTCACGAAGCTGCTGTCCGTATAACTCCAGCATTTCAAGATTCTCCTGCGCTTGTGATTCTCGGAAAAGTCTTTCCACTTCTGATAATAGGCTTTTGGTGCGTTCGAGACGCCAATCAAGGACGGATAGCACCAACCTGTCAGGCAGCCGGTCAAGCTCCGACTCTGGAGTCTGAGGTATTGAAAGCAACGTTTGTACCCGTTCTCGGAGATACTCGTCGTCATCCAAACTATCCCACAAATCATCCATGGTGGCAACAGGCCAATGAGTGGGTCGTTGTCGAATCTGGCGCCACAAGGCTTTATCATCTAATCTGGTGAAGTCGGCCTCTGTGATTAGGGCTTGCTGATGAATGGCAAGTTTTTTGTCGATTTGGCTAATAAGGTGCGGAAAAGCAAGACACTGTCGCAGGAAATCCGCCCGACGCATTTCACTGGCGGCCGTACTACCCCGAATCGCCACTGCCAATCCAACCGATTCAAGGCTATCTGGTGCCGTTCGCGATGGTTCTACTGGTTGGCCAACAGCCCTTACCCGTTTGCGACTGGTGGGAACTGCAACCTTGTGTAGCACACGCTCATCGACCTGTAATTGACGGGCCAAAATCTGCCGGTAATGCTCACGCTCGACCGGGTTCACCACGTCATTGATCACCGGCAATACTTGCTGAACCACAGCAGCTTTGGCCTTGCCATCATGCATATCCAGCCCATCGGTAGCGATGTCAATGACGTAGGCTACGATCGGCTTCGCCTGATCTAACAAGGATGGCCAAGCCGAGGGATCTGCTCGAATTAACTTGTCCGGGTCGAAACCCTCCGGAAGCGTGACAACACGAATATCCGCCTGCAACCGCCCTTCATGGCGTACAAGACCACGAGCGTCAAAGCGAACATCGGCTTCGCGATCCAGGACCTCCCGGGCAACTTCCAGGCTCCTAAGAGTGGCCGTTGCACCAGCCGCATCAGCATCCAAGGCCAACACAAACCGTTTCGTATATCGTTTGAGTAAACGCAATTGGGCTTCAGTCAGGGCCGTCCCCATTTGGGCGACAACATTTCGAAAACCTGCCTGCCAGGCTTGCATTACATCCATGTAACCTTCGACTATCACTACCTGACGGGCCTCCCGAATGTACCGCCGGGCTAAATCAAGGCCGAAAAGCAAGCGACTTTTATCAAATACGGCAGTCTGGGGCGAGTTAGGGTACTTGGGCAAACCATCTGGGTCTAAGGTGCGGGCTCCAAATCCAGCCATTCGACCACTAGCATCATAAATGGGGATCATTAGCCGATTACGAAAACGATCGTAGCGCGTGTCCTTCTCTTCGTTGAGAGTTAACAATCCCGCATCTACCAAATCTTCATCATCGTAACCTTGCATGTTGAAATGGTTACGACAGGCGTCCCAAGAATCCAACGCGTAGCCCAACTTGAACAAGGCCACGGTCTCCTTTGTTAGGCCACGGCCGGTCACGTACTGGCGGACCGCTTCTGCTTGAGGTGCGTGAAGTAGAAGTTGATGAAAATAATCGGCCGCACCGCTCAATAAATCTGACAGCTTATCTTCTAATGCCCGGCGCTTCTTGTCTTCCGGTTGTTGAGGAGCAAGTTCCACGCCGGCTCGTTGGGCTAGCTGTTTCAGCGCCTCTTTAAAATCCCAGCCCTCCTTCTTCATCACGTAGGAGAAGATGTCTCCCCCTTCAGCACAGGCACCGAAACAGCGCCACGTCTGGGTATTGGGAAAGACGACAAAAGCTGGCGTTCGGGTGTTGGGATGAAAAGGACAAAAGCCAGTATATGAACTGCCCGACTTGCGCAGTTGGACGGATTCGGAAACGACGTCAACGATATCCAGACGGCTCTTAATCTCGTCAGTAATGGTCACTTAAAAACCCTCTAAGTAAGAAAGGTCGGCAATTCCTTTGGTCAATCCAGTTATCTTCTGAAGTAATGCTAGCCGATTCTGTCGAATCCGCATATCCTCATCCATTACTAGTACGTTGTTAAAGAACTCGCTAATGGCTGGTTCCATGTCGGCCAGGGCAGAGACGAAGCTGGCAACTGAACCATCTATGGTAATAGACGCCCGCTCGAAAGCGGCCAAGAGATTTTTTTCTTGTGCCATTTCCAGATCATCAGGTCGCAGTTCGTACTGCGGTTGGTCACGGACGATACGTACACAACGCGCATAAGAATCCAAAAGAGGAGGCCATGTATCCTCCCGAACTATCTCGTTTAGAGTGGCGGCCGCCTGGCTGGCAGAGAATGGATCGTGACCTTGTTCAGCCAAAATCGCGCGAACGACAGATGTGCGAATACCCTGTTCTAACAAATATGTCTCGAGCCGGTTGTTGATGAATCCCAAGACCTCGCTGGTCGTGTCTTCATTCGCCGAAACAGGCAGAGACGGGATAGCTGCCAACAACGCCTCTCGCAGATCGATCTTGACTTCGTTGGCTATAAGGTTTTCGACGATTTGAATGGCTGCCCGGCGGAGCGCATACGGATCATTCGAGCCTTTAGGAGCCAAACCGACTGCAAAGAGGCCAACCAAGCTATCTATCCGGTCAGCCAGGGCCAGGGCTTGGCCAGGACGCGTTCGGCTGACGGCCGAGTATTGCTCGCTGATGGCATTGGCCACACTATCTGACTCTCCACTTAGCCGCGCATATTGGCCGCCAATGATGCCTTGCAACGAAGTCATTTCTACCACCATGCTTGTAGCCAGATCAGCTTTGGATAGAGTTGCCGCCCGAACCGACGCTGTTTTCTCATTAGCCGTTAATTCCAGCATGTCGGCCACAATCGGCGTTAGATCCNNAATCTAGGCAAGAACTCCTCAAGTTTGCTCTGGGTATCTTTTTTATAGAAGAACTCAGCATCGGCAAACCGGGCTCGGATAACGTGCTCGTTACCCTGGCGCACAATATCCAGGTGCTGATTATCGCCGTTTCGAACAGTGATGAAATAGGGCAATAGGCTCAGTCCGTCCGGCGCATATACCGGGAAATAACGCTGGTGTTTTTTCATCACAGCAACAAGCACATCAGGTGGCAAGGAGAGAAATCGATCTTCAAACTGGCCTCTAAGCAAGGTGGGCTGCTCTATCAAATTTGCAACTTCGGCTAACAAGTCCAGATCTTCACGGATAACACCGCCGACCTCTTGTGCCAGATTGCCGGCAGCTGTCAATATGATAGCCTTCCGTTCTTCTGTTTGGATGACAATGCGGTTTTCGGCCATGATATCGGCATAATGAGCCGCAGCGTCGATCCCGATTTCTGGCGAATCATCAAGACGCTGCCCACGGCTTACCCGTCCACTCGCTACTCCAGCATACATGAAGGGAATTATCTCTGTGCCATAGAGTGCCACGATCCAGCGCAGCGGTCGGCTGTAGGATACGTTGCTACTATTCCAACGCATCGTCTTCTCAAACTTAATATTCGAAATCAGATCAGGCAGTACTTCTGCCAGGGCCTGAGCCGCCGGCAGACTCGCTTCTCGAACCCTTGCGGCCACATAGCGGCGATCGTCTTCGACGACAACCACTAAATCAGACAGTTTGACCCCTCTGCTGCGGGCAAAACCTTCCGCAGCTTTCGTGGGATTTCCATCTGAATCAAAGGCTCGATCCACCGGTGGTCCTTTCACTTCCATTTCTAGGTCTATTTGGCGGCTGGCCAGCTTATGCACAATCACTGCTAGGCGGCGAGGCGTGCCCCTGACTTCAATTCGCTCATAAGATAATCGCAATTCGTCTAATAAAGGCTGGACCATGGCCTTTAATTGTTTTAGAGCCGAGGAAAGATCGCCGGCCGGCAACTCTTCACTGCCAATTTCCAGCAAGAAGGTCTGTGGAGTCTCGAAATCCTTGGGCTTGCTTGACGGCACGGCTGGTACGGTCTTCGATTTCCATAGTTCGTTGTCCGCGAATGGATATTCCATTCTCAACCGCTGCTCCAGGTAGGCGTCGGAGACCTGCCGGGCGATTCCCCTCATCCGTCGGAAATAATTAGCCCTTTCGGTTACGCCAATCGCGCCACGGGTGTCCAATACGTTAAACAGCCAGGAACACTTCAAATTGAAATCGTGGGCCGGAATCACTAAACCGGCCTCAAGGCATCGCTTTGCCTCTCGCTCATAGTCTTCGTAGACTTCTTTGAGCGTGTCTACGTCAGCTACATTAAAGTAATAACGACAATGTTCGATTTCTGGCTGGAGCAACAAGTCGCCATAGATCGTACCAGAGCCAAACTCAATCTCCCATACGCTTTCGACGTCTTGCAGGGCAAGGGCGATACGGTCCAATCCATAGGTAAGTTCAACCGATACAGGATCCAGGGTTACCCCTCCAGCTTGTTGGAAGTATGTGAATTGGGTGATTTCCTGGCCGTCAAGCCAAACTTCCCAACCAAGACCCCAGGCACCTAAGGCCGGTTGTTCCCAATTGTCTTCGACGAAACGGATGTCATGCTCTCGAAGGTTAATACCTACTGCTTCCAGGCTCTTGAGATAAATTTCCTGGGGATCACCGGGATCAGGCTTGAGTATTACCTGCAACTGGTAATGTTGTTGCATCCGATTAGGGTTGTCCCCAAAGCGGCCGTCGTCTGGTCGGATGCTTGGCTCGATGTAGACGACGTTCCACGGTTCCGGCCCCAACACCCGAAGCACGGTAGCTGGGTTCATCGTGCCGGCACCAACTTGCACGTTATGGGGATGCCAAACCAGGCATCCTTGTTCTTTCCAAAACTCAAGAAACCTTAAGATGATGTCCTGAAAGCTGAGTTTGTCAGGCATAGGTATCCTTTGTAACATTTCCTATTCAGTCATCAGCCGCCATCTCAGAGTGGAAAAATGGCGGCTGCAGGCGATTATCGATCTCAATGCAGAATAGAAATTATATCATGAAAGCGGCCTGCTGGTCTAAGAAACTATTGCCAACTACCCGTCAATGGTCGCCGGTGGGGTAAGGGTGCACCGGTAAAAACATGCCTCGTTTATGGTTGGTGGTTCTCCTATCAATTCTAATCATCTTTTCAAACACCGGTTGCAACCGTACCCGGGTCGAGAAAAATAACCCGGAAACTGAATTAATCGTCTTTGCGGCCGCGTCCCTGACAGAAGTTTTCACCGAAATAGCTCGCCAGTTTGAGGCCGACAACCCGGGGGTGACTGTCATACTAAACTTCGCCGGATCTCAGCAGTTAGCCCACCAGTTGAGCCAGGGAGCACCGGCCGATGTATTCGCCTCGGCCAACGATCGCCAGATGTCTGCAGCTATTCAAACTGGCCGGGTTAGGGAAGGTAGCCAACAGATATTCGCCAAGAATAAACTGGTGATCATTATTCCAAATGATAATCCGGCCAATATTCACACCTTGAGCGATCTCGCCAGGGCGGATCAGCGTTTGATCTTAGCCGCCCCAGAAGTGCCCGCCGGGCAATATGCCCAATCCTTTCTTCAGGCGGCCGCGGCCGATCCAGCATTCAGCCTCGAATTTTATGCTGGGGTGGTGGACAATATCGTCTCTTATGAGGAAAATGTCCGCGCGGTACTCAGCAAAGTCAGGTTGGGAGAAGCCGATGCCGGTATCGTCTATGCCAGTGATGTCTGGAGTGACATGATCTCTCAATTGGACACGATTGAAATACCTGACCGATTGAATCAGGTCGCCAGCTATCCAATCGCACCAATCAAAAACAGCAGCCAGCCAGAACTGGCTCATGCTTTTATCAATCTTGTGCTATCCAATCGTGGACAGCAATTAATCTCAAGTTTTGGGTTTACACCCATCACAATAGTGGAATAGTGACAGATCAATCGGCAACTACTCAAGAACAAGTTAGGCCTGTTAGCCGGGCGACTAGTACGTGGCGCGATCCCTGGTGGTTGACCAGTTTGCCGATGCTCCTGTTCCTGGCTTTGCCCCTCTT
>DOXE01000211.1 GCA_003519205.1 Chloroflexota bacterium | reverse complement strand
AAGCCGTAGAAGAATTATACGAAGCCGGCCTGATTGGCCAGGATATCCTGGGGATGGGCTTCAACTTCGATTTAACCATCCGGCGTAGTGCCGGCGCTTACATCTGCGGTGAAGAAACCGCCTTATTCGAAGCCATTGAAGGCAATCGTGGCTTTCCCCGCGCCAAACCACCTTTTCCCACGACGCATGGCTTATTTGGAAAGCCCACCTCGATCAACAACGTGGAGACCCTGGCCCTGGTGCCCGATATCGTGCTCCATGGCGGAGAGTGGCTGCGGCAGTGGGGGACGGAGAAATCACCCGGCATCAAACTTTTTTGCCTGAGTGGGGATGTTAATCAGCCCGGCGTGGTGGAAGCGCCCTATGGCCTTTCCGTGCGCCAACTGATCCAACAATATGGTGGCGGTTTCCGGGGAGAACCCCAGGCTATTTTGATGGGTGGCGCGGCCGGCGGGTTGTTACATCCGGACCACTTTGATATCCCCTTGACCAATGAGGATTTGAGTCCTTTAAACGTACCAATTGGTTCTGGCGTGGTGATGGTCTTTAACCAGGAAGTGGACTTATTAAAGATACTGAAGATATTAGCCCGTTTCTTCATGCATGAGACGTGTGGCCAATGTGTGCCCTGTCGCGTAGGCACTCGCCAGGCTTACAAATTGCTGGATAAAATTTCTGGTGGAAAAGGAACTGCTGGCGACGTCGACAGGCTTGAACACCTGGCTGTTACTATGCGTGACATCGGCTTGTGTGGGCTGGGACAGACCGCACCAAGCCCGATTTTGAGTTCCTTCGAACATTTTCGCCATATTTATCCAATGCCTACTCGTTTAGACACAGAATAAATGGGCTTGGTAGGTGTGCGATACAGAGTTCGGATGCAGTTGGTGGAGAAAAGATGGTTACAGTAACGATTGATGGAAAATCTATACAAGTGGAAACCGGCACAACGGTGATGGAGGCTGCCCGCGACTTAGGTATTGAGATCCCGCACCTGTGTTACCATCCCGAACTGAGTGCATCGGGAGGTTGTCGTTTGTGTATCGTCGAGGTCGAAGGCCGGGCCGGATTAGAACCAAGTTGCCAGTTAGCCTGTGCCGATGGCCAGGTCGTGCGCACACAAAGCAAACGGCTTAGCCAGATGCGACGCGAGGTCATCGACCTGTTTGTCTCCGATCATCCGCTCGACTGCGTGATTTGCGACAAGGCCGGAGCCTGTTTGCTGCAAAAGTATGCCTACGAGTACGGCGTTTCCGAAACCAGCTATGATTTGGAGGTGTCGCGTTCACTCTTTCAAGACGATAACCCCTTCTTCCTTCGCGACCACAAATATTGCATCCTGTGCGGCCGTTGTGTGCGGGTATGCAACGAGGTCATTGGTGCCGACGCCATCGAGCTCGCCGGCCGCGGATTCGAGAGCCACGTGGCCACGCCCTTCGACGGCCCCATGATCGATTCCTCCTGCATTTTCTGTGGCAGTTGCGTGCAGGTGTGCCCCACGGCCGCCTTGATGCCTGTTTCCCGCAGGGGCAAAGGGCGCGAGTGGGATCTTGATCGGATCAAGACCATCTGCGGCTATTGTGGCGTTGGCTGCCAGGTTGAATACGCCTTGAAGGATAGCCGTATCCTTTACGCCCAGGCGACCCCTGACGCTCCGGTCAATGGCGAGTTCCTGTGCACAAAGGGGCGTTATGGCTGGGACTTCGCCACCCATCCAGAGCGCCTGACCACACCCATGATTCGCCGCGATATGGCCTATGAACTTGGCTTAACAGATGAACCCTGGCATTTGCCAGATGCTTCGCCTTTAGCCGTTCAACAGCCAAAGATCGAGGACAGCTTTGTGCCAGTCGGATGGGATACGGCCCTTGACCTGGTGGCACAGAAGTTGGCCGATACGGTGAAGGAGAACGGCCCCGATTCCATCATGGGCTTGGCCTCGGCGCGTTGTACTAACGAGGAAAACTACGTTTTTCAGAAGTTTATGAGGGCCGGCATAGGTACCAATAACCTGGACCATTGCGCCCGTCTCTGACNNTGCAGGCCTCGTGCAGGCCTTCGGTAGTGGCGCAATGACCAACTCAATCAGCGAAATTCGTGATGCCGATTGCATCTTCATCACCGGCTCGAACACGGCCGAATCCCATCCCGTTATCAGTTATGAGGTGGTGCGAGCGGCCAAGCGGGGTGCACATGTCATCATCGTCGATCCCAGGCGCATACCACTGGTCAGACAGGCGACCCTATTCTTGCAGGTGAAGCCGGGAACGGACATCTACGTCTTCCTGGCCATGATGCATACCATCATCCGTGAGGGATGGGCCGACGAAGCCTTTATCGCCGAACGGACGGAGGGTTATGAGGCCTTCAAAGCCGTCGTCGAAGAATACACGCCTGAACGGGCAGCGTTGATGTCTGGCGTGCCGGCCGAGCAGATCGAGCTGGCAGCCCGGATTTATGCTTTTGGCGAGCGGGTTGATGGTCCTTCCGTGTATGAAGAAGATCGCGGGCACAGCACCATCCTCTACGCCATGGGCATTACCCAGCGTAGTAATGGCACCGACATGGTCATGACGCTGGCTAACCTGGCCATGCTCTGTGGGCAAGTCGGCCAACCCTCAACCGGGGTGAACCCCTTACGGGGCCAGGCCAACGTGCAGGGTGCCTGTGATCTGGGTTGCCTGGTGAACGTCTTTCCCGGCTACCAGCGGGTGACAGACGATGAAAAACGGCTGGCCCTGGCCCAGGCCTGGGAGGTCGAGGAATTACCAGGACAAGTTGGCCTGACCATTGTCGAGGCCATGCATGCCGTGGCCGAGGGCAAGATACGGGCTGCCTATATCATGGGTGAAAACCCCATGATGTCTGATCCCAATACCAGCCACGTCGAGCAGGCTCTCCGCGGCCTCGATTTTTTTGTGGTGCAGGACATTTTCCCGAGCGAGACGGCCCAACTGGCTCACGTCATTCTGCCGGCCGCTTCTTCGTTGGAAAAACACGGCTCCTTCACCAATACAGAAAGGCGTGTACAGTTGATCGAGCCGGTGCTGCCCGCACCTGGTGAGGCGCGTCCTGACTGGCAGATAACGGCCGAGATCGCCGCCCGGTATGACAAGAAAATGGGAGTTGATCGCCAGCTTGACTACTGGCGTTATCCATCGGCGGCCGCCATCTTCGAAGAGTTGGCGACGGTGACGCCTATCTACGCTGGAATGAGTGTGGATCGATTGCGAGGTGAAGGGCTGCAATGGCCTTGTCCGGATGCCGAACATCCCGGCACATCCATTTTGCACGTGGGTAAATTTTCCCGTGGGTTAGGCAAGTTTAACCCGGTGGAGGCCATCGATCCGGCCGAGCAGCCTGACGAAGAATATCCGCTCATCTTGACTACCGGCCGGGTGTTGTACCATTACCATACCGGCACCATGACCCGCCGCAGCGAGCCGCTCGACTGGATCGAACCGCACGGCTATGTGGAGGTGAATGCTCAGGATGCGGCCGCTGTCGGCGTAGAAGATGACGGGTTTGTGGTGGTTAAAAGCCGGCGAGGACAGGTGAACACCCGTATCAAATATAGCGAGGGTGTGTCGCCTGGGACCGTTTTCCTGGCCTTCCATTGGCGGGAAGCCCCGGCTAACATGCTCACCCAGGACTTCAAGCTCGACCCCGTGGCCAAGATCCCCGAGTATAAAGTCTGTGCCGTTCGTCTGGAAAATCCACCTGAGAAGAACCTGGTATCCAGGCGTGAAAGCGAGAAAGTTAGGTAAGGGGATCGGATATAAGATACAAGGGACCTAACGATAATTAGCAACGCCCACATCTCTCTTGGGTGTGGGCTTTTTTTGTGACAGGGAATAAATAACTGGGCCTCTGACTGGAAATAGCCCGGTTTACCGCCCCTAAAAAGTAAGGGAGGAAAAAATGGCGGATAAAGACAGTTTTTCAATCGATGCATTAGTTCCCCAGGCGATGGCCAAAAAAGCCGAGAATGTTGGCCTGGCAAAAGTCAATTTGGGACCTTTGCGCATGATTTCCCTGGCCATCCTGGCCGGCGCTTTCATCGCTCTGGGCGCCATCTTCGCGACGACGGTCACGACAGGTGGTAGCGAAATGCCATTTGGCGTATCCAGGCTGTTAGGTGGATTTGTCTTCTGCCTGGGCTTGATCCTGGTGGTCGGTGCAGGTGCTGAACTTTTTACCGGCAACAATTTGATCGTTATGGCTTGGGCCAGCAAGAAGGTCACGACCGGAAAGTTACTGAACAACTGGCTCATCGTCTACGTCGGCAATTTCGTCGGTGCCATAAGCACGGCTGTCATCCTTTTTCTGAGCTGGCAGTGGGCTTTTGGTGGTGGTGCAGTTGGGCTTAATGCCCTGAATATCGCCAATCACAAGGTGCAGCTTGGCTTTGGACAGGCCATCATCTTAGGCATACTTTGTAATGCTCTGGTCTGCCTGGCGGTGTGGTTGAGCATCGGCGCCCGCACGGCCACCGACAAAATCCTGGCCATCATATTTCCCATCACGGCTTTCGTAGCTGCTGGTTTTGAACACAGCGTGGCTAATATGTACTTCATCCCCATTGGTCTGTTCATCAAAGCCGGTGCCGGGATGGAGTTTTGGGAGGCCATTGGCAAAACGCCAGCCGACTATGCCGAACTGACCTGGGGCAACTTCTTCCTGGCCAATCTATTGCCGGTGACCATCGGCAATATCATTGGCGGGGCAATCATGGTTGGTCTAGTTTACTGGTTCATTTACCTGCGGCCGAGCTGGACGGGTAAGGATAGGCAGAAGGCTATAGAAACCAGTCCTAATGTGCAGTAGAGATGATTTCTGAGACACGGGGAAGGGGCGACACGTANNTTGTCTTTTCCCTTGTTATCCTGTCCGTTTCCATTTCCCTTGCCGTTGTTGTTATCTTTTCCTTTGTTTTCCTGTCCGTTCTTCTTCCCGTTATCATTGCCTTTGTCAGCTTTTTCACCATCACCCTGGTTGCTGTCTTGGGTCAAGTTGCCACCAGTACCAGTAGCTTCGGCTGGAACAGCACCGGCCGTTCCTTGACTAGGAATATTTTCAATATCTATGGTGACGTTTTCTTGTCCATTAAGCAATGAACTCGGAACAGTCGAATTCATCGACGATAGCAGGGTAGGAACTTTAGGGGGCTGATCCCACCAGTCCTTGATTTCAGGAGCGGTTTTGTTTAACTGAACTTTAGGTCCATCGTTTGCTGCCTGCGAGGTGCCATCCAGCAGATGACCTGATAAGAAAAATAGAAGCGCAAAGGCGATCAGAAAACTGGCGAGATAATGGACGATAAGCACGCGGCGTGAAGGGGAAATCCGCCGCAATGTGGCGGCGATTGTCGTGCCTAATTGCCTGTAACGAATCGACACATACAGGCGGTAGCTTGCCAGTAAAGGCCGAAGGCTAAATCCTTCGCTTGTTTTGATACGGGCCGGCAACCTGTGCCACCAGAAGCCTTCACTTTGTGGTAACTCGGCCAGGGCCATTTCCATCTCTGCCGCACAGGTGAAACGGCCGGAACTTTCCTTTTGCAAGGCTTGGTCCACAATCCGAGATAATCCTATTGGTACTTTGGGATTGATATCATGCGCCGAAGGCGGGGTTTCCTGGGCATGCATTTTGACCACTTTCCAGGCATCGCTCGATTCAAAGGGCAATCGCCCGGTAAGCATTTCAAAAAGCAATATCCCAATGTTGTATATGTCTGATACTGGTCCGACAGGTTTGCCATGGGCCTGCTCTGGCGACATATAACCCACACCAGTCAACATCACATCTGTTTTCGATAGGCCTGTCTCTGATAATAAGCTGGTAAGGCCGACATCTGTGACCTTAACCAGGCCATCGGCCAAAAGCAGGACGTTTTCTGGCTTCAAGTCGCGGTGAACCAGGCCCTGCTCATGAAGCACGTTAACAGCGGTACATATTTGTTGGGAGATGTGCACCGCCTGAGAGGGGGAAAGGGCACCTTGCTCGGCGATAACGGTCCGCAAAGTTAACCCATGGTGCTCTTCCATCACGATATAGTATTTGCCATCAACCAGGCCGTAATCGAGGATGGTCAGAAGGTTTTTGTGGTCTATTTCCACGAGAACCTTGAGATGCTCGCGAAACCTGACGGCAAAGCCTGGATCCGTTTGAAATCGAGATTGGAATACCTTGACGACGACCTGTTGGCTGCCCTCAAGATCGACCGCCTGATATACAGTGGCCATTGGCCCACGACCAATCTCGGTTGCCAGACGATACCGGTTCTCTAGAGTTTTCGGTTCTTCCATAGGTACGTGCTCGCGATACTATCTATGCTGAGCCTGTCTGCAGCATATTATAGCAGATTCTGTCAATTACATTCTATGGGATAATCAGCACCTGGCCAGCCTGTATCCTATTTGGATTTATTATATTATTGGCGTTTGCCAAAGTTTCAACGGTTGTGCCGTAACGTCGGGCGATGGACAGAAGGGTGTCGCCAGTTTGAACAATATATACTGTAGACGGCGGCTCACCAGCTGTCTCCCGCAATATGACGGGGATATAAAGTGTTGTAGCTGTCCCCTGCAATATGGCGGGAATATAAAGTGTTGTACCGGTTGCTACATTTGTAGAGGATTCAGTGCCAGGCAGCCTGTCGGCCAGAATATCCCAACGTGTATAACTAAGAACTGCAATGTTGTCTCGATAAAAATCTCTCTGGCGAACGTATCCGTTTCTGTCCAGCCATTCTTTTACCCGGGAATTTGGGTCTGCTGCCTCATCGTTTCGTAATATCAGCCAGATATGTGGACGTCCCGCCAGTAGGCTTGTCAAATTGTCCACTATTTTTGGTTCGGGATGAAGTAGAATCTCGTCCTCAGGGTAACCTTGCGTGTCCAGTTCTAGATTATATCGCCGAAAGTAGTAGTCAAATGGCAATTCGGCGTAGGGCGGGTTGAATATAATTAATCCGTCTCGAGTGTTTTTTGCCAAGGCCGCAATGTGCGCGGTCAGGTCTCGCCAATTCTCTTTTTCCTCATTCCAGGCGTTGTGGCCAATTGATATCAGGTTCATGATGAATAGTGGTAGCAAAAGCAGTGCCATCACTCTTGTACTCTTAAATCTCCTGATCGCAACGACCACCAATATATAGTAACCGATTGAAGCAACTATCAAGTTCCGGGTAAGAAAAATTGGTTGTCGCAGGCTGAGGATTACGGAAATAACCAAGGGCATAAACAGCCAGATGGTGACCAGGCGACGCTGCCAACTCTTGTCAGGGACAATGTATGCCCAGACAAAGATCACGGTCATGTAAAAGATGCTGATGGCGATCCAAGGGAAATTCAAACTATTAAAATCCAGGAAAACACCGATAATCGTCTGAAATGTTGGTGAGGGAAGCCAAAAGCTTTCAGTTACCTGTTCCGTTTGCGTAAGGAAGGCGCGAAGCCACGGGCTGAAGGCAAGTAGAATTGATGCCTGGCTGATCAGCCAAGTTTTAGACCGATTTGGGAAGCGCTTCCATGATAGGAAGTAAAATACAGAAATACCCAAGAAGTACCACATGGCTGCATAGTCTGTGTATAGGGCTAAAGTCGTTGTGAAGACGTAACCGATCCAGTCTTTGGGTAATCCATATCGTAGTGCCCGGATAAAAAAGTAGGCCGAGGCCAATACGAAAAAGATCAACAGGGCATACATACGGGCTTCCTGAGCGTACCAAATGTGCAAAGGTGAAAAAGCCAGGATCCCCGCACCGATCAAGCCAGCCAGGACATCGTCAAAAAGCGACGAAACAACCAGGTACATGAGAGGTATTGCAGCAATGCTGAAGATGGCTGAAAGCAACCGTACGTATCCGGCGCTATCACCAGGGAGAAGCCAGAGTTTTAGCAGCAGGTAATATAAAGGTGGATGGGCATCGCTCTTGACAACCAGGTGGAGCAGATCGCCCAGGGTTTGTTGGCTAAGGGAAATGCTGAAGGCCTCGTCTAGCCAGATACTTTTGTCGGCTAGGTAGAACAGACGCAGAATAGCCCCAATGATAACCAGACCGGTTAATACCCACATGGGACGGCTGAATATACGCTGGTTCAATATAGAGAGACTAATAGCCGTCCGTTGTTGGGCTGGCACGTCCTCTAACGGATCACCCATGGTAACTAGGATGGAACAGATTCTGGCGAGTCACTCAATACGACAAACTTTCCAGGCAGCGTTTCGATGAGCGCCGATCTCAAGGCGGATAAATAAACCAGAGCATGCCAGGCTAGTAATAAGGCTAAAAGAAATCCTTCTCGGTTATTACCCACATTCAAGACGAGAGGAATGGCAGTCAGAAGAATAATGCCCAATATTGTCTCCCAAGTAGCAGCCTGAAGCGCACGGGTGAGATCAGACTGGACAGAGAATTTCGGAGTACGTAAAAAGGTGCCTTCGTCGTTCCAGAGAGCGCTGGCACACGCCCGAGCAACGGTCAGACTCATGGACAACATGGCACTGAAGGCCCCCAAACCATCCCGCCACGAGCAGCCTGTGCTCTGGCGCAAGGCCCAGGCTACGCGCAGGATACCCGTCGTGATAGCCAGGAGCGGCACGAGCAGTATCCACTCTGCCAGTTGCCGAACAGGTAATTGCCAGCCATAAATATAAGCTACGGCCGTCAACAACAAGAAACCGGTGAAAATGAGAAACAACAGATCGTTGAGCCAACTCGACAAACCCATCAAGTAACCGAATTGTTGCCGAGAATCCAAACGCATCTTCTGACCAACGCTGGGCCAGGGAATCAACTGCCGCCAAAAGCGCCGCATGATCTGCATTCCGCCAAAAGCCCAACGGAAGCGCTGTTTCTTTGAATCTTCGAATGTCGTTGGCAATAGGCCGTGACCATAGGCTTGATTGATATAAATACTCTGGTAGCCTTTCTGCAGGATCCGCAGGCTAGCCTCGGCATCTTCCGTAATGCACCATTCGTCCCAGCCACCAATGCGCTCCAAGACACGTTTGCGTATGAGTCCCATCGTACCGCAAAAGATGATGGCATTACGCTCATTTCGGGAGCGCATACTGATTTCAAAAAAGAAGCGCTGGGCCAGGGCGCTATAGCGGGCAAAAAGGTTGTCTTCGCTGTTACGAAATGATTGTGGTGTTTGGACAAAAGCGACCCGCGGGCTACGAAAATAGGGCACCGTCTCGCGAAGGAAATTGGGCTCGACGACATAGTCAGAGTCGACTACGGCAATAATTTCAGCGTCGGGTGCAGTCTGCGTCAGGGCAAAGTTTAGTGCCCCTGATTTGAAGCCTGGGTAGTTTTGTAGATGGAAAACTTTGATGCCAGATTGATGGCAGTAATCGATGATCGGTCGCCATAGCTCATCCTCATCTGTATTGTCATCCACCATGACGACCTCAAAAGTCGGATAATCGAGGCGGCGTAAGGCGGTCAAGGTCTTGATAACCATCTCCGGGGGTTCTGAATGTGCCGGCACATGAATTGATACTTTTGGCCAATAATCATTTGATTCACTGTGGGGTGGGAAGAACCGACGCCAATGAACACGGCACATGACGTCGATAACTTCATAAGCGAAATACAAGGTCAGGATCACTATGAAAAACTCGGCGATGAACAAGGTGATCGAAACCAGTGTTGCCAGTGGACTCATGCCCTCAAAGATTATGGCCGAGATAATACGAACCAAGAATAAAATCTGAGTCGCCCCAAAGGTAGCCAGGAAGACATGACCGCGTGAATTCCAGTCGGGAAAGGCTAGCCAGAGTAAAACAGACAGCAACAGAAGACCAAATGATAGGATGACTGCCAGTTGAAGGTCACGTCGCAATAGGAGGAAAACAATACCAGAAAGGCTGGCGATTAAGCTGATAATCAGCAATCTCAGCCATGTTGGCTCATCCTTTGGACGGTAACCGGTTAAGAGAAGCCAAAATAGGCTGATTCCTGTCGCTACGAGCAAGTAATAAAGGATTTCTTCCACAGTTAATTCAAGTAATTTCTAACCAGCCCTAACTTTTTCCGCGTCCTAACAATAGACCAATAACAATGCCTAAGCCAATCAGAATTACAACAGCGCCCACCGCAAAGGCTACCCACACAGCGGAAATCGTCTCTGGTGAAGTTGGCACATTGTTTGGTTCCACGGGGGTTGGATCAACGCTAGATTGTTCCTCTGGCTTGTCCGCAGCGATTGTCGTTGGGGTTGTCTGTTCCACAGGTTCTTCATTTGAAGTTTCTTGCTGTAACAATTCATCCGCAGTGACATCGGGAATTGGAGATGGCTCGACAGGCATCGTGGTTGGGTTAACTGGGGCTAGCACCGCCTCCGAACCTGGTTCCTGGCCCCATACGCGCTGTCCATCTACATTAAGCGTGACCCGATCCCACTCGACATACTCCGTAACGGGGCTAAAACTATAATCATCACTCTGTTCAAGTGGTGACCAATCATTTCTGTTGAAACGAATCTTGATCTCACCAGATTCTTGTCCTTGCTCGATAACACCTGCCGCCGGTCCAAAGTTGATGCGCAGATATTTTTCCCCGTCTTCTTTGGCATCGAAACTGCCTTTCACATTGCTACAACCGATAGCGGCCCAATCGCAGTGAAAGATCAGCGGTTGATCACCCTGATCCTCCAGCCAATATAATAGCTCGATCCGACTCAACGGTATCGCCGTCGTACCCGAGTTATAAATCACAAACTCCGGCTTGGAATCCTGGGATCGCTCCTCTACATTAGCTGTTCGATATTTGACTAGCAACGTTTGAGGATCAATGAGGATCGGAACAGATGTCTCCTCAACCGGTTCAGGAGTGGGCAGTTCCACAATCGATTCAGGAACGGGCACTTCGCTGCCGATGCTTGGAAATTGGAATTCAGATAGTAAGTCCTGCTTTTCGGTATCGATACTCTGCCAATCGTCCAACAATAAACCGCCGGTATCACCTGAATTCGGGTTGAGGGTCCAATAATAATAGCTAAGATTATTGTCCCTTAAATAAGAGACTAAAGTACGCTGCCAGATACCTTCTGGATCTTCGCCAACCGAACGCCCCCCAAATTCGCCAATGATGATTGGGGCGATATTCTCGTGAACCAGATAAGCCCAATGAGATTCCCAGATTTCTGGCAAGTTCTCTGGAAACTCGGCATCCGAAAACCATGGCTGCGGGTAAACTCCAGGACCATAAACGTGGGTGCTATAGACCAGCTGATCGGGTAGATCCAAACGCACTGGATAATCTCCAGCACCTGTCAGGTTGCCGCCCCACCAATACCAATCGCCTTCGTATTGTTCAACGCCCTGGACTATGATTAATAAATCCGGGTTCACAGCCAGGATGGCATTTCCAGCCCGTTCGGCCGCCAAGCGCCAATCGGTCGTCAGATCCCCGGTTCCCCAGGTTGCCGGGCCATGGGGTTCGTTGTGCAAGTCCATGCCGATCACCGTATCATTCCCTTTGTACCGCTCAGCCAGCATCACCCAATCACTTATCCATCGTTCCTCGTCGACCATATCCGTGTACCACAATTCGGACTGAGCGTGGCTGTCAGGACGGTGGCGATCCAGGATTACTCTGATACCCCTCGAGCCAGCTCCCTCAATTATCTTATCCATGATTTCCAGGCCGGTCAGGCCTTCCAGGTCTGGATTTAAATCATAGTTAATACTATTAGGCAGGCTGGAAGGTTCAAATAGCTCGTTACTATAGGGAAGGCGGATCGTATTGAAGCCCAATTCCTGGATTTGATCCAGAAAGCTTTCCAAGCTGCGTGCCCAAAGTCCATGGGGAGCAAAACTCTCTGTCTCCAAACCAAACCAGTTGATCCCGGTCAAAATTACCCGGTTTCCATTGGAGTCGACAATCGCACTTCCTTCGGTATGAAGGTAATTGGGTGCCTGCGCTCGAGAAGGGTTGGTTACACCCATGGATGCCCCAAGGGAAATGGTTATCATTCCAAAAACAAACAACACACGTAGGAGAGGTCGGCCGGTCTTTTTGTATGGAGCTTCGCAGATGTCTTGATCAAACAGTCGCTGTCGCAGCAATTTTAGGAGGTGATCAAAGGTTCTCATCGGTTACCCTCATGTATTGACTCGAGTCTCCCGTCTTTCACGCGATCCACAATATATTGGCCCATTAGGTTATCCTTACCATATAATTTCGCAAGAGAAACCACCATTTTGATCAGACAATCTTAGAGTGAATCTTGATACGTTTGACGATCAAAGATCCGGAACAAATTGTCAGTTTCTTAACTGATGAGGATAGGATGCTCTGTTTTGTAGCTGGTTGCTCAATCAATCCTGCAAACCTCGGCGAGTTACTCATGGCGACGGAAACTTATCAGCAGGGGATAACAGCTAGTATCATGGTCGAATTGATGGAATTCGACAAAAAGCTGCGAAATGAGGGTCCAAGTTTCATCCATGAGGCGATTTCCTCCGCCCAGGCCCAGAAAAAGACGCTGGAAATTACGTTCCTGGTTATCGATGAAAGGACTGAACGAGAGGCACTTGTTCCCAGAGAATGTGAGCTGGTCGTCCTGGATCTCGCCCAACACAACATTGTCGCTACTGAGTCGTTGGATATCCCCTTTTCTGACGAAGTTCATATCTATAACGGTCAAACACGGACGGACAAAACTGTCACCTATATCCTGCCCCAAAATTGGACCATTGAGCCAATAACAAAATAATGTTTTCTTTGGGTGATGGGTATCCCACTTTTGGTGGTATCCCTTTACTATGTACGTCTTAATTCCAGCCATTTGGTTACGGTTGAGGTAAGAAGAACTTACAAAATCCATCACCTAACGAACAGGTATGGATGATCTGGTCGCCTTGGAATACTTGAAATTCTTCATCCGTCTCGTCAGGTATCCAAAATATCCAATCCTGTTCATCAGCGACCGACCAATTTTGCAGCGAATCGCAATTCGGAAGTAATATCGGATTAGGGGACAGATCTCCCAATACATTCGTTTGATGTAATATCTGATAACAATCTCCCGCGGGAAGAGTGTCCCCTGATCCTTCGGCAATCTCTTCCCAAAGATTAACGGTCACGGTGACCACTTGATTGTTATTATCTAAGGTACGACTTAAAACCAGGCCTTCTAATATGAGCGGAACAGGGGACAAATTGATCGTAGTGACTGCTGCATCCGAATAAACTAGCATCACATTGGCTTCCTGGCTCATTCTGGCGGCCGCGGCTTTTGGATTAAGCCGGGCAATCTCTCCAGATCGAGCACTAGATGCCCGTCTGGTCTCGGTA
>DOXE01000421.1 GCA_003519205.1 Chloroflexota bacterium | reverse complement strand
TTGCTCCGCAAAACCCCGGTGACTGACAGATCCTACCAAGCGGTTTGGTACACCCCAAGCCAGAAGCCGGCTCAACAGCGGATTTGCCGAAGTGTGGTCGGGTAAATCATAAAAAGATTCCAGAAAACGACTAATAGAAATCCGGGCTAACCAGCCCCCAAGTATGATGGGTATGAAATGTCGCAGTACGCGGGGGGATAGAAGCTCGAGGAGTGATAAAAGGAATCGAGAAAGTATTTCAAATAGTGGGAAACGATTCACAATGGTATTCCACCAGAATGGTGGTGTCTGGGTCAAATTGATCCGCTCAAATTGCCAGACGTATAGCCAGTATCCCAACAATAAGATAAACATGAATATCAGGCTGAAGGACTTGTTATAACTTCGTGTGCCCTTGGTTCCACCAACTACTACTTCACTCATGCTATGGACCGATTAACTTTATTGTCGAAATCGTTTGCTGTAGTTCCACTTCCGTTTCCTCGGACAAAACGGACATTACCCGCTCGTCGGCTGCGGCCGTCTTCATTGCCTCGGCAACACTGATAAGTACTGCATCGGCGAGATCGGTGCCTCCACTATCTCGTACTGCTTCAATATCGTCCAATATCCGTTGAATGATCTCGACCTGAACGACAGTCTCGGCTAAATCACGTCGCTGCTCTTCAATAAATACCTCCTTCATCGCATCCTGTTCAACCTGTTTGTGCCTATCTGCTTGCCAAACAGAGATGCGTTGTTCGACGATTTCATCTGGTAATTCAACCTTGCTCAAAAACACCTGCAGGAGAGAGATGTCATACTGGAGGAAAGCATTTGTTAGCTTGTTTTGCAATCTGGCCCGGACCCTCGTCAGCGAAGGGGCGCTGTTTTGATCCTGTTGAAAAAGCTGGTCAAGAGAATAACGAGATAGCTCTTCAACAAGAAGGCTCTCTATCTCATGCTCGATCCTTTCACTCCAGGTCGTTCCTCCCTGATCCGTTTCGAAATTTTCAAGGTAATTAACCCAAAAGATAGCGCTCGTATCGTAAGGATAGACCACTTCGGGCTCTTCAAATAAATCTTCTTGCTTCACCTGAAAAATGATGGTGATGGCTAGCTCGATCGGTATGCCATCACTGGACATTGCCTTTACGTTTACGCGACGCATATGACGGCGAAGGTTAACGACTTGAGCCACGGTCTCCGATGGGTTAAGGCGCACGAAACCCGGGCCGGCTGACCGTGAATATTGTGATCCACTAATCAGAGCTACGGCCTGGTGGCTAGGAATTACACCCGCCTTATGTGTAAGGAAACCTTGAGAAAGCGATTCTTGGGCATCTTCCGTAGCAGCTGGTGCCCTGGTCCGGGATAAAAAAAGACTGGCAATATGATTGAGTATTGGAAAATTATAAGGTAAAGATAATCGGAGTCCCTGATACCAACTTTGACTCCAGTTTAGAGGCAGAATAAATTGGACAAGATAAAAAAGGTATCCCCCAAAGGCGAAGAAATAGGCAGCCAGCCAGATATAGCTCCCGGAAAAACGAAATTGAATTCCATAATAGTCGTTCAGAAAGAATGCAACGAGGGCAAGAATAAAGGCAAGTCCAAAAAATATGGCTTCTCCCAGACCTTTCTTTATCGTCGTCTTCTTTTGACGCCTCTTCCTTGATCTTCTCCTGGCCATAGGCACTCCGCAACCGGGTCGCAGCCACTTTGACAACGTAGTTAAGGATAGTTATAATGCCAGCGCTTCATCTACCAACGAACCGGGGCGGTTAGCTCAGTTGGTTAGAGCGCTACGTTGACATCGTAGAGGTCACAAGTTCGAGTCTTGTACCGCCCATCTCGATAGCCGCATCTTGCGGCTTTTACTTTTTCCATCTACCAACACTGCCTAGCAATTAAGGAACGTAATAATCCTCGTGAGCCTCACCTCTAGTAAGAGCAGGTGGTAACGACTTCATTGTTGACCCAGGACGTTCCATCATGAATAAATAACGCCATATCATCAAATGTGTATTGGCTCATTTTCAACGCCATGGGCTGCTTCCATAAGTGCCTCGCTCAGAGTGGGGTGAGCGTGCACATTACGAGCGATCTCTTCGGCCGTAAGCTCAGCGAAATGAGCTAGCGTCAATTCAGGAAGAAGTTCGGTAACTTCCGGTCCTACCATGTGCGCACCCAATATCTCGCCATACCGGGCATCGGCTATAATTTTGATGAACCCATCCCGTTCACCCAAACCCAACGCTTTGCCATTCGCTTGAAAAGGAAAGCGACCGACATTGATCTCATAGCCAGCGTCTTTAGCCTGCTCTTCAGTATATCCGAAACTGGCCACCTGGGGATTACAATAAGTACACCGCGGAAGCATTCGATAATCCAGGATTATTGTCGGGTGATTGGCAATCGTTTCGGCGGCGACAAGCCCCATAGCCGAACCGACATGGGCCAGCATGATGCCCATTGGGGCAACCACATCCCCAATGGCGTAAATGTTAGGAACATTCGTGCGCATGGTCTCGTCGATATCAATGGCGCCTTGGTTATTTAATTTAACGCCTGCTTCCTCGAGGCCTATATTTTCTACATTCGGCCGGAAGCCGATGGCGATAAGTACCTGATCCGCCTCAAGTGGATCAGCACCTTCGAGAGATACTCTGAGGCCGTCTTCCGTTTTTTCCGCTTTTTCGACTTTTACACCTAGATGATAATTGATCCCCAAACGTTTATAAGCTTTTTCCAGAACCTGGCTAACTTCAGGATCCTCATTTGGCAATAGATGGGGTAACATCTCTAAGATCGTGACATCAACACCATAACTGTTCCAAATATAGGCAAACTCGACCCCAATTGGCCCAGCTCCTACGATAATGGCTTTTTCAGGTAGCGTATCAGCCAGGATGGCTTCTATGTAAGTTACGATCCTTTCGCCATCGATATCGATGCCGGGAATTGAACGTGGACGAGCCCCAGTGGCTATGATGATATTCTTTGCACTCAGGTCCACCTCGCTTCCATCATTCAAGGCAACTTTTAATGAGTTTGTACCGGTGAGAATGCCGGTCCCTTCATAGACGTCGATTTTATTTTTCCGCATGAGAAAGCCGACGCCTTTAACCAGGCGCTCCGAAACCTGCCGGCTACGTTTGAAGGCAACTGTGTAATCAAGTTGTAAGTTTTCAAAGTTAAAACCAAACTCCTTTGCTCGGTGGATAAGCGTGTGTGCTATCTCGGCATTTTTCAACAGCGCCTTTGATGGAATACAACCGATATTCAAGCAGACGCCTCCTAATGCTTCTTTCTCGACGATAGCTACCTTCAATTCAAGTTGAGCTGCTCGGATAGCCGCTACATATCCTCCTGGACCAGCCCCTAATACAACGACGTCGTACTCATCTGCCATTAAACTTTTCTCCCTTTCAATCAGTGGATCACTAATCGGTGTGTTCTGGGTCCTCCTTAGCCCGAAGATTATACCGCCATACAGCGAGCTGAGCACGGCAGGCACACCTGTTTTATTGGCAAAGTGTATTTTCACATCCTACACCATCCAGGCAAACCGGTTATAATCGTGTTGATGGGTTTTCCAGAATGGACCTTAATAGGCATGGGTCTTTCGGCCGCAGGCGCTCTGCTGGCCTTAATCCTGGCCTATATTGGCCAATCGCCTCGGGTTCTAAATCAAAGCGGCTTAAAGCGCGCACGTCTCGATCTTCGCGTTCGGGCCTTTACCTCTTATGCGATAGCCCTGCTGATCCTGGCCATTGGCTTCTTCCTGGCTGGCGTTCCCCTCGGCCAACAGCCGGAATCAAACTTGCTAGAGGGCCAAACGACGGAAACCGAAAGTTCCCTTTCCAGTGATGCAGGTACTAGTTTTGACGAGGTTGCCGTCTCCTCATCTGATTTATTATCACCCACCATTGCTTCGACCCCAGCCACGCCGGAAACAGGCGCCTTTGCCGGGCCACCAACCACCACGGAAAGTCTGGAAGAGGTACCTATCGATGCGGCAGAGGTTATGACATCAACAATCACCAATTCGCCTTCAGCACCAGATTTCCCAACGACATCTGAAGAAGTGTTGGCCTCACCTTCTGCCACATCCACATCCACACCCACCCCTACAGCCACACCGACCCCAACCTATACACCAACGCCTACCTTGACGCCAACGCCAATTACTGGAAGAACGGCTGTCGTAAATTCAGGTGGAAATATGATCTGGCTACGAAGATCACCAGGGGGCCAAGACCTGGTCCTTGTGGACGATAATGAAATCCTACTTCTACTAGCAGGGCACGCCAACCAGGGCGGCCAACTCTGGCAAGAAGTGAGCACCCTCGAAGGAATTGCGGGTTGGATATTAGAAGATTTGCTTGAAACTTCCCCAGAATAGCGCCCCTGTCAATATCATATTCGTCAATAGTCAAGCTAAATAGGCTTCCAATGCCTCGATTTCGGCCGGCAACTGATAAGGTTTGGTAGCCTTTTCGACAGCGGTACCAGGATCTTTGAGACCGTGGCCCGTTAAAACTACGACGATTCGCTTATTGGACGGATCAATCTCTTCCATTTTGATCAACTTCTTCAATGCTGCCAGGCCAGAAGCGGATGCTGGTTCTACAAATAAGCCTTCCATGCTGGCCAGGTTACGCCAGGCATCCAATATTTCCTCATCAGAAACAGACGTAATGAGGCCATCTGATTCGTCTAAAGCCTGCACCGCCTGTTGCCATCTAGCTGGATTGCCAATGCGGATAGCTGTGGCTACAGTTTCTGGATTTTCAACGATTTTGCCGGAGACGATAGGCGCCGCACCAGCAGCCTGAGCACCCAGTAATCGTGGCAATCCCTTGCCGTATTGCCGATAACCCATCCAATATGCCGTGATATTACCAGCATTGCCCACGGGAAGACAGTGCCAATCTGGTGCTTGTCCGTCTAACTGGTCACAAACTTCGAAAGCCCCTGTCTTCTGTCCTTCTAAGCGCCAGGGATTGATGGAGTTCACAAGGGTAATTTGCCGTCGATTCACGATCTCGCGAACCATATTCAAACCATCATCGAAGGATCCGGCGATGCTGATTACTTCTGCACCATAGGCTAGAGAAGCAGCCAACTTGCCTAAGGCTATCTTGCCCTCAGGCACTAACACGAGGCAGCGCAGACCAGATCGAGCAGCATAAGCCGCAGCACTGGCAGCGGTATTGCCTGTACTGGCACAAATAATTGTTTCTGAACCCTCGTAAATGGCGTGAGATATGGCGGCCGTCATCCCCCGGTCCTTGAATGAACCAGTGGGATTTAATCCCTCGAACTTAAAGAACAGTTCGAGCCCGGTCATTGGAGCGAGCAATTCTGCCAGTTGACTGGAGCGAACAAGAGGCGTATTACCCTCGTTCAAGGTGATGATTCTCGCGTCAGCCGGAAGAGGCAAATAGTCGCGATATTGATGAATGACGCCGGACCAGGGCACAAAACTTGCTAGATTAACTCGTGGGTATTTTCAATACCTGACCAGCATAGATAAGATTGGGATTCATGAGCCCATTGGCCTTGACTATTTCCTCAGGACTCACACCAAATGCCCGGCTGATTCTGAACAAGGTGTCTCCAGGTTTGACGACGTAGTTGGTATAGGTCGCCCCTTCTGGCGCTGTTTGGGTCGGAGGTGCCTGACCACCAGGGATTCGGATCACCTGGCCAGTATAAATCAGATTCGCATTGGGAATATTATTATAGACAGCCAGTGGAATCCATGACATTCCATACTTCAGCCCGATTCGGAAGAGATTTTCGCCCGGCGCTACAGTATGTGTAGCCGGGAGGGTCGTCTGCATTGGCTCTTCTGCCTCTGGTTCCGAAGTCACTTCCCCCTCGGCCGCAGCTTCCTCGGCCGTTTCCTCTGCAGGCGGTGCCTCTTCGACTGGCT
>DOXE01000439.1 GCA_003519205.1 Chloroflexota bacterium | reverse complement strand
AGCACCATCGAAAACCCGCATTTTTTGGCTCGATTCGACGAAGGTCCGTACAACCTGGGCGAGTATGCTTATTTACAGGGAGCGATCGATCATTTTGCTGGTTCACACTCCCGGCAGGGGCTGGCGGTTAGACGAGGTAATCATTCCTGGACCGTGACCGATCCCATGTGGGCTGATAAATCCATTTGCCAGCCGAATGAAACGCCCATCGCCTGTGAAATCCGGGTCCACAACCCCAGCATCCTCATCATCCGCTTGGGCTCAAATGATCGGGGTGTGCCCTCCGGCTTTGAACATAATCTGCGGCAGGTCGTCCAGGTGGCCATTGATAGCGGCGTCATNNTGGCTGGCACCATCCCCGGCCGGGGTTTGGATGTCGATGCCGTTCACTTGACCACTTTCTACGCCCACGACTATACTTCCCCGACGGCCTACCAGCGTGGGCACGGCGTACACAACTTAACAGCCCTGATGGTGCTGGATACCATCTGGAAAGAGATCATACAAGGATCTGGTGAATAGTTTCTTCAAATATGCCACTATTTCCCCGAATTGACTGGAAAAAATATAGCATCCTGATTATTTTCTGTACGATGCTATTGCTGGCCGCCGGCTGTACCACTCCGTCCGGCGACCCAATATTCGGCCTTGCACCAGGATCCAGGTCAGAGGCAGCTGGAGAATCCATAGATCCCGGCAACCCGTTGCCTGGGGCACCAGCCTTGGAGACAGNNACTGCGTCATTATCGCAGACGGTTGACCCGATCACCGGCACTCTGGCGACAGGCGAAACCGAAATAGAGGAGACGACTGCCCCGGATACTCAAGTTGGAAGCACCAGCAATGGTAGCTCGGATTCCAGCCTGTCGAGCACCATCACCTCTACCATAGTGTCCGAAGAGGTCGAACCGCCGGCCGTCAACGGGATTCCCGTCGATTCGATTGTCGTTTTTCCCGAAGGGGTGGCCGAAAATGTGCGCCAGATTTTTGCTCGGGGTCAAGACATGGGCCGTGATCCTCACGCTTTTTCCAAGCTCGGCGACAGCTTGATTGCCACGCCAAGTTTTTTAACAAAATTCGATGTTGGTCCCTATAATCTGGGCCCGTACGATTATCTCAAACCGACTATCGACTATTTCGCCGGATCTTTCCAGCGTTACGGCGTCGCCTTGCGTCCCGGACTTCATGCCTGGGGTGTCTTTGATCCCCTTTGGGCCAATAAGGAATGGTGCCAACCTAACGAAAATTTGCTGGCTTGTGAGTTTCGCCTGAACAATCCTAGCGTTGTACTGATCTTGTTAGGAACCAATGATACCGGCTACCCGCCTGGCTTTGATAAAAATATGCGCCAAGTTGTCGAATATTCTATAGAGAATGGCGTCATTCCCATTATCGTCACCAAAGCCGACCGCTTTGAAGGTCCCGACAACACCAATAACAACATTCTACGCCAAATCGCGGCCGATTATCAAGTCCCTCTTTGGGATTTTGACTTGGTGGCCGAGACAATCCCAGGCCGGGGTTTGGGTGAAGATCAGGTCCATTTGACCGTCTTCGTTGAAAATGATTACACCATGCCCGAGGCCTTCCAAACCGGAACCGGCGTACACAATCTCACCGGTCTAATGGCACTCGATGCCGTCCGCTGGGCGATATCGGAATAATGAGGAAGAGGAAAAATGAGAATAGCCCCCATGACCTTACTGCTGGCCTTATTCCTCGTGGCCTGTGCTGATGCGGGCGATCCGGCCGAAACGGTCGAGAAGTATATTCAGGCCAAAGTGGAGGGCGATGCGATCCAGATACGGGCCCTCTTGTGTTCGGAGATGGAATCTGTCCTCGAACGCGAGAGCCGGACCTTTGAAAGCGTGTCTGGCGTTTCCATCGAGGGGATGGATTGCCAGCAAGAGGGTGAGAGTAGTGTGGTTCGTTGCCAGGGAAAGATAATCGCCCTCTATGGCACAGAAGAAACAGAATTCCCATTAGTTTCTTACCGGGTAGTCAAAGAAGATGGCGAGTGGAAATGGTGTGGGGAGGCGCCCTAGCCATGTTGCACCGGATCTTTTCTCGGGAGAACTTGTTGGCCCTTATCCTTTGTTTCATCATAATTTTGTTGGTGATCGTCACCAGCGATAGCGCCCCCCAGTGGATTTACCAGGGTTTCTAGCGCTGTCCTTTAACCTTCCATGGCTTGTATTGATGAATTGATGTCCGGCCGCGCGAAACATTGGACCCTATTCATTGGGCTTCTTCTAGTCGTGTCAGCTGGCTGCACCTCTCGTACGCCCCTGCCGACCCGGGCCGTCCTGGTACCGTCACTGCTGCCCGCACCCACGACAACTACTTCCGGAGGTAAGGCAACACCCATCATTCTTGCTGGCCAATCGTCCGGGGCAACTCCCCCGAATGATGCCAAGACGACATCGGTTCCAACAGCCAGTCCCACGATACCGCCAACGCCGGTGCCCACCATGACCGCCACGTCCCTCCCCACAGATACGCCTGAACCGGCTGGACCAACCCCAACCCCGATCATAATAAATGGCGTCTCAACTGAAGATGTCATCATTATGGACGACGAGACGATCGATCATATCCGCGAGATATTTGCTTTGGGCCAGGAACTGGGCCGGGATCCCAACGCCTTCTCCAGGGTGGGTGCCAGCATCGTCGCTACCCATCATTTCCTCGGCCGATGGGATACGGGACCTTATGACCTTGGACCGTACACCCATCTTCAGCCCGTCATCGATCATTACCAGGGTTCCTATTCACACGTAGGAAATGCCGCAATTCAGGGATTAACCGCCTTAGCTGTCTTTAGCCCGACCTGGGCCAGCGAGGAAGATTGTTTGCCCAATGAAAACGTGATCGATTGCGAATTTCGATTACACAATCCCAGCATTCTGCTGATTGCCTTGGGGACAAATGACAAGTGGGATACAGTGGGTTTTGATAAAAACTTGCGCAGACTGGTCGAGCATGCCATCGCCCAGGGGATTATCCCTGTTCTGGCGACCAAAGCCGACCGCTTCGAAGGTGAGGATAACCGGAATAACGAGATCATTCGCCAGATCGCGGCCGATTACCACCTGCCGTTACTGGATTTCGACCTCATTGCGGCGACGCTACCGGGAAGGGGGATGGGCGATGATGATGTACATCTCACCATATTTGATTACTACGACTACAACATGGACCTGGCCTTTGTCAGTGGCTATGGCCTCTATAACCTGACCGCCCTGATGATGCTTGACCAGATATGGCAGCAAGTTTCCCAGTGAAAGCTGATTGAAAGGGAAACACCCGATTGTTGCCGGCAAGACGAATATTCAAAAAGTTAGGGTTCCCGCACATTGACCTTTGATCTTCGAGCAATCATTGTCTTTGGCGTGGCCGGGCTGCTNNCTCTCTTTCTTTCGTTTCGTGGATGCTGACTATCGCATCATCGCCTCCCGGCCGCCCTCTCCCCTAATCGTGGCCATCATCTTGCTTGTCCTGGGGCTAATCAGCTTCTTTACCATTCACTCGACAAGAGGACAAGAAAAAAGACGTCAACGCCACATCTTGACCGTTCTCATCCTGCTCATTGTCGGGTTATTTGTGATTTTTAAAACAGAGTCCCTGAGCACCTGGGCCAGCCGCTGGTGGCGATCGCTGACAGGTCAGGATACATCACTTGCTAGCCCCATCGACCTGGCTTGGTTGGGTTTCTCCTTCGTGGCCTTTCGCCTGATCCATACCTTGCGCGACCGGCAAAGTGGCATTCTCCCCATCCTTTCACTGCGCGAGTACCTGACCTACGTTATCTTTTTCGCCTCTTATACCGCCGGACCAATTGACCGGGCGGAAAGATTTNNTCTTGTTGTATGGCTATGCCCTTCGCCTGTACTTCGACTTCGCCGGTTATACCGACATCGCCATTGGCATCGGCCTGCTCTATGGGATTCGGCTGCCGGAAAACTTCGACCGGCCATACTTGAAGAGTAATATCACCGAATTTTGGCAGAGCTGGCATATCACTTTGAGTACCTGGGTTCGGTTTTACGTCTTTTCCCCTCTATCCCGCTGGCTGCTAACCCGAAAATGGCGGCCATCTTCGACGGCTATCGTGCTTGTCGCCCAGTTGACGACCATGGCCGTCATTGGCCTCTGGCATGGCATCACTTGGAACTTCTTCATCTGGGGGTTATGGCACGGCCTGGGCCTATTCGTCCACAAACAATGGAGTGATCGCACCCGGAAGTGGTACAGGCAGTTGGGCCAGTACCCCTGGCGTAAGAGAGCCTGGACGTTGTTTGCCTGGTTCCTGACCTTTAATTTTGTCGTCCTGGGCTGGGTATGGTTTGCTTTGCCCACTGTCCAGTTGTCAATTGAGGTCTTCCTTGGTTTATTTGGTATCGGATCATGATCATGACCCGAAACGAAAGTTCCACATCAAATGACTCTAGCCGGAACAGGCCAATAAGCTGGCCTTTTATCTTGCGGGTGACTTTGAAAGCGGCCGGACTCTTTTTGTTGCTGAATTTGATCTTCGCTGCCTTAGACCCCCTTGAATATTTAGGTGCACTTTCCCTCTACAACTGGCTTCTTCCCGGCCGCCAGCGTCTGCCCTACGGCGAGAATTCGGCCGAGTCCTACAACCTGAGCCTGGACAATATCCCGGCCATGATGGCTAGCCATATCATCACCCGGCCGAAAGCTGGGGACGAATTTCGCGTTTTGGTTATTGGCGACTCAGGCACCTGGGGCTGGCTCTTGGAGAATGATGAGTCGCTGGCCGGGCAGATCAATGCTGGCGGTTATCAAACTGTCGATGGGCGCCGTATCGTCGCTTACAATCTGGGCTACCCCATCATGGCTTTAACCAAAGATCTCATCCTGTTAGATGAAGCCAAAGGATATGATCCCGACCTGATCCTCTGGCCGGTGACCTTGCAATCTTTTCCCAAGGACAAACAGTTGGTTCCACCTCTGGTGCAAAACAACCCCGAGCGAGTTCGATCGCTGGTCAAAAACCATGGTCTGGAGCTGGATCCGGACAGCGAGGAGTTGAATGATCCGGACCTATTAAGCCGCACCATCATTGGCCAACGAAGGGCTTTGGCCGACCTGTTACGCTTGCAGAGTGTTGGATTCTCCTGGGCTGCAACGGGTGTGGACCAGGCTATACCAGAGGAGATCCCTTTGCGGGCCGTCGATCTAGAGCCAGACGTCGCCTGGTTGGATTTCGAGGAACCTTTGCCCCTAACAAGTGACTTGTTGGCCCTGGACGCCCTCGAGAGCGGCCTTGAACTGGCTGGCGAAGTGCCGGTTCTTATCGTCAACGAGCCCATCTTCATCAGCGATGGCCAAAATAGCCACCTGCGCTACAATGCCTGGTATCCACGCTGGGCCTATGATGCTTACCGGGAACTGCTGCAAAAGGAAGCCGATGACCAGGGTTGGTTTTACTTAGACTTGTGGGACACTATCTCGCCATCTGAATTCACCGATAGCCCGGTTCACCTGACCCCGGCCGGCACGAAGCAACTGGCAGAAATGCTGGTTGAGGAGGTCTTACAACTGGCCAATGAGTAGCTGGCATTTGATCCCCTATCTCCTGTAATGGGCCTGACAGAACTTCTTAGCACCATTTATGAGTGAGACGTAAATTGGTTTCACCCGTCATCGTCATTATGGGCGTCTCCGGCAGCGGCAAAACCGTCGTCGGCCGGTCCCTGGCCCAACGACAAAAATGTCCATTTTTCGATGGCGATGATTTCCATCCGCCAGATAATGTGGCTAAAATGTCCAAGAGTATCCCCCTTGACGACCAAGACCGTCGACCTTGGTTAAAGGGTTTTTCCAAAGTCGTAGGA
>DOXE01000246.1:399-8824 GCA_003519205.1 Chloroflexota bacterium | reverse complement strand
GGAGCTTACATGTACGTGATTCAGTCCTTGGGTGATCAATTGCCATTTCCCAATAATTATTTTGGCAGCGTCATCAGCAACTCAGTCCTTGAACACATACCAGACGTACAGTCAGTTTTATTAGATGGGTGTCGTGTCCTTAGACCTGGCGGCAAATTAGTGGTCACCATGCCCAGCCAATATTTCACAGAGTATCTCGGCGGAGCTCTTTGGTTCGAGAAAATGGGTCTGAAAGGTCTCGCCGATGCTTATCGCCGGCTATTTAATCGAATCGCCAGACACGCCCATACCGATTCACCAGAGCGATGGGCTCGACGTTTAGCAAGGGCAGGATTTGAGATTGAGCAATGGCAATACTACTTCTCAAAAAAGGCGCTCCATGCACTTGAGCTGGGCCATATTCAAGGTCTCCCATCGGCACTGATTCATTTTCTAACTGGACATTGGATTCTGGCACCCTGGCAAAGTAACTTAAAATATACTGAAAGGTGGGTAAGGCCGAATTACGAAGAAAACTTTCCCGAATTAGGCACGATGATCATATTTGTGGCTCAGAAAGTGGAAGAGACGCCAACACAAGCCAAGCTGCCTAATAAGAAGATCTTATCTTTTTCCCGTTTGGCGGGTCGCAATAATGCTTTACCAATTGCCCCTCCGAAGAGTTTCACGTCCAAAGCCCCCTCTTGAGAATCCCAATGAAATAACTAAAATAGGCCACAAATACCAAAATTTGTTCACTTTTATTTGGTATCTCATGAATTTCTTAGCTCGTTGGTAAGTAATGTTAAAGTTATGCGTGTAAAAATGTCAGTAGGATTGCGGCCGTAGCAAAGCCATCGAGTTGGAGTATGACAACGGAGAAAAACCAAGGCTTTTCAAATTATCAACTCGGCAAGGATGAGGTCCAAGGCCAGTCTGATCCAAATTTCACCCAAGAAGTCCAGGAAAATTCAGAAAAATCTCTTTCCTTACCTTGGGATAAGTTGGCTTTTCTACTTCTCTTGGGTGTGCTCGCCATAGGGGCTTATTTTCGTTTTACCGGTCTAAATTGGGATGATACCTATCATCTGCACCCTGACGAACGTTTTCTNNGCCGAGGGAGTTGACGGTCTTTGCCAGAGGGCAGGTGAAATCTGCAATCAGCGGTACATTTTCTTTGACGGCATCCAATATATCGGCCGGTTTCTGTCAGGATTCTTAGATCTTACCTCAATTTTTTTCACATTCCTCATTGGCAAACGCCTTTACGACTGGCGGGCGGGCTTGATAGGAGCTACCTTGATGGCCGCGGGTGTTTTACCTATCCAACAATCCCACTTCTTCACTATGGACAATTGGGCCGCTGCCCTAACCACCGTGACGATGTACTCTGCCATAAGAGCCAGCCAGAATGCCCGGCAAAAAGCTTGGTGGTTAGCCTTTGGCCTGGGGCTGGGATTGGCAGTTGCCTCTCGAATAAACCTAGCGCCATTGGCTATCATGGCTGTCGTGGCTGCTTTCGTATGGATTGCCAAACGCTCTTCCGATCAGCAAGACTCACAGAGCTGGCGCTACATACTATCAGATCGAGGGAGTGAGGACCTTCAGATCGTTGTATTTGGACTGGCCATCGCAGCTGTTGTGTCGTTGATTACCTTTCGCCTTGCCCAACCGTATGCGTTTGCCGATAGGCAGATTGTCCAAGACACATTATTTATGCAGAGGGGAGAAGTTCCAGGATTGGTGGAAACTGCCATCAGATCGCTGGTTAGCTTCAACCCCCAATGGCGGGCTAACTTAACCGAGATTCAGAGCCTTCAGAGCCCTGATGCCACTTTTCCGCCAGCCCTTCAATGGACAGATCGGACGCCAATTCTATTTCCCTTGACCAACATGGTTCTATGGGGAATGGGTATTACTGCTGGAATTGCGGCCTTCCTAGGTTTAGCCTGGGCCATATGGCAAATTGTTCGGGGGAAGCCTGATTGGACCGCTCATTTTATGCTCGTCACCTGGATCGTATTGTACTTTCTATTCATGGCCACGAGGTGGGTTAAGTCAATACGTTATTTCTTACCGATATACCCATTTCTTATGCTGATGGCGGGCTGGGCACTGGTCGAATTATGGAAACGCGCCGGCCATAATACCTTAAAACGAATAGGCGTATCCATTCTGATTTTGCTGGTCATTGGTCCTACACTGTTATGGGCCAATGCATTTGTCGATATTTATAGAAATCCAGTAACGCGTATCCAGGCATCAGAATGGATGTTTGAAAATGTGCCGAGTGGGGCTACGCTACTCTACATAGCTGAAGGGCAAGAAAAAGAACTCCAACTACCTCTGCGACGTTTCGATTTCGTTCCCGGCGGCTCACCCCTATTTTTGCAATTTTTGGCTCCGGAAAATGGAACATTGACCGGGGTGCGCTTTAATTATCTATTCGATCCCGATGTCGGATTCGCCGATGACCATGGTGAATCTCTAAGAATCGAACTCATGGATATTACTGGTAGCCAGACCCTGGTTGGCACAGATTATAACTTTGCCGCAAACGAAGAACGCAGACCTGTTCAGATAAATCTTGACCAAGTACCACTTGTCGAAGGGACGATGTACAACGTCGTCGCCACGGCTGGTCCAGGTGGGCCTTTTAGCGTCGGAACGAGTATCCTGGCCAATGAACACTGGGATGACTCCCTACCTGTTCGTTATGAGGGTCGTGATCCCTACTCAGCATACTATGAAGGATTAAGTGAAGGTCTTATTCCGATCACTATTCCAGATAGCGAGGAAAAGCGACAAAGCTTTTATCGCTGGTTGGATGAATCTGATTTCATCGTCCTTAGTAGCCAGCGGGCATTATGGTCTATTCCACGCCTACCTTTCACCTACCCCCTGACGATTCGTTATTATGAGGCTTTGTTTAACGGCGAACTGGGTTTCGACCTAGTTGGCCAATTTCAATCTGACTTAAATATTGGCCCCTTGCATGTAAGTGATGTTGCTGGTTCAGTCGCTTGGGGATCTCCGGTTCAAATGGGCTGGCCACCTCCCGGTCCTTTAGCGGCCGAGGAAGCATTTAGCGTGTACGATCATCCCCCTGTTTGGTTATTCGCCAAAAACGAGGATTATCATCCAGAACAGGTGAAAGAAGTTCTTGGAGCTGTGGATATCTCTCGTGTGGTCTTCATGACGCCTGGTCAGGCAACGGCCGCACCCAATGGCCTGATGCTCAACCCGGCTGAACAAGACCTGCAAAGTACCAATGGCACATTTAACGAAATCTTTAACGTCGATGGCATTCTATCCCAAAATCCGTGGTTAGCGTCCGTCATTTGGTGGATGGCAGTCGTTATCCTCGGATGGATTGCCTTCCCAATTGCCTTTATCGCCTTCTCTGGTTTAACGGATCGCGGTTACACGATTGCCCGAATCCTTTCTCTACTAATCATCTCTTACTTTGTATGGATATTAGCTAGCCTTCAACTGTTGCCTCATACCCGAAATACGCTCGTCCTGGGTCTGCTCCTCATGGGGATCGCCAGTCTAATTATCGCCTTCCTTCGCCGGCGGGAGATGGTTAACTTTATTCGCGAAAACCTCGCCTTAATTGGCGTTGTTGAGCTCATTGGGCTGGCACTTTATTTAATATTCATCGTCATCCGGCTCGGAAATCCGGATGTGTGGGATGTCATTTGGGGTGGTGAAAAACCAATGGATCTTTCCTACTTCAATGCCGTACTAAAGAGCACAGTCTTTCCGCCATATGATCCTTGGTTCTCAGGTGGTTACATTAACTATTATTATTACGGATTTGTCTATGTTGGAGCTTTAACAAAATTATTAGGTATCATCCCGACGGTAGCTTACAACCTCATATTGCCGATGCTTGGCGCATTCACAGGCTTAGGAGCATTTAGCATTGCTTACAATTTAGTGGCTGCCAGCCAGATCCGCTTGAGATCCGTTCATGGCAAGCGTTCCGAGGGTTCACATCCTGGCAAATTAATTAAAGGGGCAGTAATCGCCGGGCTTTTAGCAACCGCTCTCATTGTATTATTGGGAAATCTTTCCGAAGTGGGAGTCGTCGTTAACACCTGGTATGAAGCTGGCGATACTTCCATCAGCACGGGGATCGGAGCTATTGATGTTATCATTAGAACCGTCGACGGCGGTCTTGATTTGGCGCTCAGCGATAAAGTTGCCCCGATTTATCCAGGAGACTGGTTCTGGACAGCCACACGGGCGATAAACGCCGAACCTGGTGAAGTCCAACCAATCACAGAATTTCCATTTTTCACCTTTCTTTACGGTGATTTGCACGCTCATATGATCGCCCTGCCGTTGACTCTCCTTGCTCTGGCTTGGGCTATTTCACTGGTCTTGCCTGGCAGCAGTCGATCGAATTCCAGTGCGATTCAGCAAGGTTTTGGGCAAATGCTGTTTACATGGCTGATTGGCGGTCTATCGATTGGCGTTTTAAGAGCAACAAACACCTGGGATTTCCCCACATACCTCCTGATAGGTCTATTGGCTGCCGGCTACAACGCTTATCTACAACGCGGCCGACTCGATTTGAGGACTTTGGGGCAAGCACTGTTTCAAGCCATCGCCCTGGCAGCCATCGCCATCGTCCTATTCTTACCCTTTGCCGAAAATTATGGTGTTCCTTACACTTCCTTCTCGCTCTGGCCGGGTTCCTATACGCGCGTCACAAATTACCTGTTTATTTATGGTCTTTTTCTCTTATTAATCATCACCCACTTGGCCTTAGAATTTCGGGCCTGGACGAAAACCTGGACTCAACGAGGGCTCGTTAGCTGGGAGCGCTTTGCCATCCCCGTTTTTATTGGGCTATTGATATTTACGGCCGTCTCCATCTTGTTGCTGGTCAGGGGATATTGGATTGGTCCAATCGTGCTGACGCTGGGATCACTGGCAGGACTGTTGGCCTTACGTCCAAAGCTTTCTATAGAGAGACGCATCGTTTTAATATTAATTGCCGGGGCACTGGCACTTACCCTATTGGTAGAACTGATCGTTTTAGACGGTGACATCGGGCGGATGAACACCGTATTTAAATTCTATTTACAGGTTTGGGTAATCCTTAGCGTTATAGGTGGCGTTGTTGCAGTGTGGGCCTGGCCAAAGATCGTTGCCCGGCGAAATGTCCGTCGAGCATGGAGCGCAGCATTTCTAATCCTTTTTTTAGCTGCTGCCCTCTACCCTTTGCTGGCAACTAAAGCCAAATGGGATATTCGGATGAGCGATGAAGCGCCCATCACCTTGGATGGTATGGCTTTTATGCAGACGACTAGTTACAACGATACTGCTCTTGATGGCTCTAGCCAGACGATAAGCTTGAATTATGATTATGAAGCCCTTCAATGGATGCAGCGAAATATCGAGGGCTCACCGGTCATAGCGGAAGCACACAGCTACAACCCGTACCGGGCTATCGCAAATCGGGTGTCGATGTACACCGGATTACCATCCATCGTTGGTTGGGANNATCGATCATGAGGAAGCCTTATCTATTATTGACAAATATGATGTTTCCTATATCTATGTGGGTCCTCTCGAATGGACTTACTACAATCCCGAAGGATTAATCAAATTTGATCGAATGGTTGAGGCAGGCCTCCTTCAAGAAGTGTACAGGAATAGCGGGGTTAGCATCTATGAAGTGAATTCTGGTGCTGCCTGAGTGGTTGATTTCCACAAAAAGATTTGGGCGAATACGCCCAACTTAATGGGACAACCGCCAGATGGTTGTCTAGCTAGAGCTCTTGTCGATAATTGATATCCAATGCCATTTTCTGATATATTAGCCGCCTTCCGCTGGTGGGTTGTATTACTTTTTCTTGGATTTATCGCCTTTCCCCTAGCCCACAGCTTATTAAAAGGATTGCCAGACCGTGGCTATGCCTTTACTAAGATGTTTGGCATCCTGATAGCTAGTTATATATTTTGGTTGTTAGGTACGATTGGATTTATCCGAAACACTATAGGTGGCATCCTTTTAGCGGTAATACTCCTGATCACACTGTCAATTTGGACCACTAGATGGGCGAAGGAGCCACAAAAGGGCAAACACCAAATTGGCGATATATCTCCTTGGGCCTGGTTGCGCTCCAATTGGAGATATGTTCTTGGGGTTGAAATCTTATTTGCCATCGCTTTTATATTTTGGGTCTTGGTACGATCGCAAAATCCAGCCATCACTGCGACAGAAAAACCAATGGAATTTGCATTCTTGAATTCCGCCAGCCGGAGCCCCACTTACCCTCCCCTGGACCCGTGGCTATCAGGATTTGCGATTAGTTATTATTATTTTGGCTATGTCATGACCTCGGTGATTACACGAATTGCAGCTGTACCGGAGCAAATCGGCTTCAATCTGGCCATCGCCTGGCTAGCAGCTGGGACAAGCATTGGCGCCTTTGGGATCGTCTACAACTTGATCCTGGCCGATAAGGATTCATTGAAGGTCCGCGCCGCGATATTTGGCCTTATTGCGGCCGTTTCTATCCCAGTCGCGGGTAATATGGAGGTATTACTGGAAGTACTCCACGCCAATGATATTGGCTCAGATGGATTATGGGAGTGGATGGATGTTCGCGACTTAAATGGCCCTCCGGAAGTGGTAGAAACTCCCAGGTACGAGACCTCTCAGTGGTGGTGGTGGCGATCATCCCGTGTGATTCATGAATATCACCTATCCGGTAAACCTGAGGAAGGGCTCGAGCCTATTGCCGAGTTTCCGGCTTTTAGCTTTATCCTAGGCGACCTACATCCCCATGTCCTGGCTTTACCATTCGCCTTCCTTGGGTTAGCTTTTTCTTTAGCTTGGTGGTTGCGTCCAAAAAGACCAATATTTGATATTAAGAAATGGTTTCAAGGCGATATTCAAAATCAATTTAGAGATCTGACATCAAACGATAAATCATTTCTAATATTCACCGCCGTCATCCTTGGCGCTTTATCCTTTCTTAATACCTGGGATGTGCTGATCTATCTATTTCTTATTGTCGGCACTTTCGTTCTGGCCCAATGGCGTGTAAACGGCCGCTGGTCAGCCATCATACTCAGACAGGCGATTACCCTCGGTGCAATCCTGACGATACTTGCCATTCTACTTTATCTTCCCTTCTATCTTGGCTTCCGTTCCCAAGCAGGCCCACCATTTCTCTTGCCAATGGCCATGCGTCCAACTCGTCTGATTCATATCATGATCATTTTTACCATGCCGTTGATCAGTATCCTGACCCTGATAATCACCTTACTGTTATGGTTTGTCAGACATAATCGACAGCCAGTCCAGAAACAGGCCTGGCGAATAGGACTTGTCTCGGCCGCGGGTCTTATATTCGGTTTATTTTTGCTTATGCTCTTTTTAGGCTGGATCATTGCCTTTAATCCAGAGGGAGCGAGTCGAGTCCAGGCCCTGATCGATGAGCTTGGCCTGGGAATAGCGTCAATTTCCAGTGAAGCCGCGATAACATCACGCATAGGCTGGGCTACGAATGTCATCATTCGCCTTGCCCCGGTGTTTTTAATTGCCAGACTAACCAATCCGGGCTTGATCTTGTTGTTGGCTTTTCTAATCGCAGCCGTGATATTTTTGCTGGTCCATCTGTTGAATCGTCCGACCCACCTCAATCGCGATGATCCGAATATAAAAAACAATAACCTTGAATCCTCAAACTATGTAACAACAGCTCAATTAAAAATAACCAGCACGTCGCTTCCTCTAGTACTGCTTCTTATCGGGACCGCATCATTACTGGTACTGGGGCCAGAGTTCGTCTACCTGAGAGACAACTTTGGACAGCGGATCAACACTATCTTCAAATTTTATTATCAAGCATGGCTTCTGTTTGGTTTAGCCGCAATTTATGGGCTTGATTATTTACTTCGGCGCTTTCGAATTAGTGGCATCCTGGCCACATTTATGTATGGTGCCGCCCTTCTAGTGGCTTTGTTGTTTCCATTGTATGCCATACAATCACGCGCCGTTGAATATCGAGGTCCTAAAACCTCTCCTGAAAGACTAGGGGCAACGCTGGATGGCCTCGAATATTTGAGAATCGGTAATCCTGACGAATATGATGCACTCCTGTGGATCCGCGATCATATCGAAGGAGTACCAGTAATCGTTGAGGCTGTCGGCGGGCAATACAGCGCCTACGGCCGGGTCGCAGCAACAACCGGATTGCCAACCCTTTTGGGTTGGGCGGGGCATGAATATCAATGGCGCGGTAGCACGCCTGAACCTGGACAACGTGAACCAGTTGTGGGCTCCATTTACAGTGACAATAGTTGGACAGAAACGGCCAACCTGCTCGACAGATACGATGTCGGACTTGTGTACTTTGGCACTTTGGAGCGCAGCACTTACGATCCCAGGGTTGGTGAAAAATTCAATCAAAACCTTGAT
>DOXE01000246.1:0-269 GCA_003519205.1 Chloroflexota bacterium | reverse complement strand
GCAACCAGCTTCAGATTTGACCAATATTGGCAGCCCATTATATTTTACTATGACCGGGTTAATCTCTCAGGTTATGGGATATTCCGATGAGGTCATGCGCCTTGTCCCCGCACTTTTCGGCATTGCTCTTACAGTTTTACCCTGGTTCTTACGACACAGAAGCGACAAATTGGGAGCCCTGGTTGCCAGCCTTTTACTGGCTGTATCGCCAACTTTAACCTTCACCTCAAGAATAGCTGGTGGACAGTCAGCTGCCCTATTTTTTGGTT
>DOXE01000349.1 GCA_003519205.1 Chloroflexota bacterium | reverse complement strand
GTGCATTCCCTCGGCCCAAATATTTCCCTCCGGGCTGAGAGCGGCTATCTCTTCCAGGAAGGCCTTCTCAACCTGTGGCACTGGCAAGGTTGGCGGAATCAAACCCTGGAAGGCGGCCAATTCACCAACCAGCGACCAATCGACGTAACGGATCAAGGCCACCAATTCTTCAACCTGGTAATCGTTGAAAACACCACCTTCGTCGACGTGCCAGCCGGCCATGATGGTGTCATAACGTCCCCGGGCAATCGTCTTATAAAGGAAGTCATAATCGGCTTCGCGCAAACCGGGGCTATCCAGGCCCGGTACGGCGCCAATGCCTTCTCCGGCCGCGCCATGGCAGACGCCGCAGTTTTCGACGTAAATCACGGCCGCATCCGAGACAAACTCCTGGCGTAAATTTACTTGTGCTTGCACCATGCGACGCGGTTCCAGCAGCGCGTATGCCGGCAACACAACCACCAATACCAGTAAGGCGAAGATGCTGATGATGATGTATCTGTTCATCTCAATTTCCTAAGGCGAGCATGAATTCCATCGTCGAGACCGCACCCAGAGTTGCCAGGCCGGGGAATCTTGCCCCTAGGCATAAACCAACTGTTCTTGCGTAAATGTGTCCCGACTTTGGGCGCGACCTGTATCGACGATCACCTGTCCGTCCGTTATTTGTACGGGAAAGGTGTCCAAAGCCCTGGGTGCAGGTGGATTTTCGACATCACCATGCAGATCAAAACTAGAAGCGTGGCAGGGGCAAAAGAAACGATTCTGATCCGGTTCCCAGTTGACCGAACAACCAAGATGCGTACAACGGCGATAGACAGCCAGGAAACCACCTTCTAAGGAGCGAACCAGGAAAAAACGGCCGTCGGGAAATTCAACTACTGAACCGGATGGGAAACTGTCGACTGGCCCGGCCTTGACCAAGCCACCAAATTCTCCTTCCAGGCTGCGAGGCTTCATGAAGAGCAAACTGGCGCCGCCAACTTCCAACAAGGCTAATGCACTCAAGGCGCCAATACCCATTCTCAGGAAGTTGCGCCGAGATAATTGCGACCTGTCATCATTTTTAGCGGTGGGGGGTCGTTTTTTTTGATGATGTTTCATATGCCTGTCCTCGATAGTAGTTGTGATTGCCAGGCGCTGTTGGCACTGGCAAGGTCCTGACGCCTGGCACCATCTCAGAAGGGATTGATAAGGGCCATGTTCGCGCCTCTAAAAAATACGCCGATAATGGTCAAGACAATGAAGCTAACCACCACAAAGGTGAAGAGCCCGACCAAGCTCTCAGCGTGGTTTGTCCTGGCTCCAACCCGCATGATGAAGTAAATGATCGCCAGGCCGGCCAAAGATAACAGTAAGGGAACCAGGCCGTTTGATAGGATGGTGGGCCAGGTCGGCAATAAGGCCGGCAAGTCAATCCAATATTCGTCGGCCAATACTAACAATGGCACTAATGCCAGTGCGAAAAACGCCCCGGCCAGGGCCATGAACGCCCCTTCCCGTGAACGGAAATAGATGCCAATATCGGCCTCGCCCCTGTCCCAATAGGGAATAAGGGTGATGGCCAGCAACACAAAACCGGGAAAAATCATAGCCGCCAGCGGGTGCATGTGTAACAATAGTTCTTGCAAACCCATGAAATACCAGGCAGCTTTGGCCGGGTTCGGTGGGTGGGCCGGGTTAGCGAGTTCTTCTAATGGGGCAGGCACCAACATGGCCCACAGAGCAAGAGCGGCAATCACGACCAAAGCCGCGGCCAGTTCACGCTGAACCAGGTGGGGGATGGTCGTCAAGCGCACAATCCGGAGCTTTTTATGGCCTTCTTCGGCCGGCATGGCCCCAGGCTGGGAAATGCCACCATCTTTCCGCACTTTCCAGAAATGATAGGACATGAGCAATACCAGCACGGCGGGCAAAACGGCCACGTGGATGGCGTAGAAGTTGCGTAATGCTCCTTGGCCTACCTCGGGCCCGGCAAGCAGGAAATTACTCACGGCCGTTCCCACCAGGGGCACATATCCGAGCAAGCTTGTTCCCACCGTGATCGCCCAAAAAGCCAACTGATCCCAGGGCAACAAATAGCCGGTGAAATTAAACGCTACCACCAGCAACAACAATGTAACCCCCACAATCCAATTGGCGGCCCGGCCTTTTTTAAATCCGCCGGTGAAGAACACCCTGAGTAGATGTAAAAAGACGGTGATAATGAGCAAATTGGCGGACCAGTGATGGATAGCCCGTACCAGCGAGCCGAAAAACACCTGCGTTTCTAAGTATTGAATACTGGTATAAGCCCGCTCCACGCTGGCATCGTAACGGAACATGAGCAGCACCCCGGTCACGGCCAGCATCGTTGCCAGTAGCGCAGAGATACCGCCTAGTCCCCACGTATAGGACCAACGAAGCGCAGGTGCGGGCACCTTCGTGGGGTGAAGGTGCAGGATCAAGTTGTTGGCTACCGCCCGCATGCGACTGCGATCATCACTTTTTGCCTTGGGGAGGAGAGGTTCCTTCCAGGATTCGGTGCGAGCTTCAGACATCTTGAGCACTCCTTTTCAGGTAATCGGCGGAATCTTTAGTGTCAACA
>DOXE01000255.1 GCA_003519205.1 Chloroflexota bacterium | reverse complement strand
GGATCTACCTCGATCCGCGTATCTGGCTGGGACGGCAGGTTGAAAATGCGCTGGGGATTGCTGGCCATCAGATCGATCAGCCTTTCGATGGTCAGCCGGCCCTCGTGGACGGCCGTTAACATTAGGGGAAGGGAGGTTTCTAGCCCAGGAACGCCCGGCGGTGGATCTGGCGATTGTTTCTCGGCTAGCGTATGAGGGGCGTGATCAGTGGCGATACAATCGATGGTGCTATTGATATGGGCCCAAAGCGCTTCCCTATCACTCTTTTCGGCCAAAGGCGGCCGCATGGTGCCCCGAGGCCCCAGACGATGGGCGTCGGCATCCGTCAGGAAGAGGTGGTGGGGCGTTACCTCGCAAGTGANNAAAGCTTGCCGGCCGGCCAGCGCTCGAAGCAAGCTTCCAGGGTGGGTAGATCTTCGACTCGCAAAGGGCCAAAAGTGTCGTTGAGGTAGATCTTGAGGCCCACGGCATAGGGAGCGCAAGCAGGCAGGTGGTCCATGTGCGCAGGACTGGCACCAGCAAAGAGTCCCACATCGTTACGGATGTGCCGGCTGGCTGTTTTTCTTGTCTCCTGCAACAGTTCAGGGGTGGTCAAGGGTGGGCCAGTATTGGGCATAGCCAGCACGGTAGTAATGCCACCAGCCAAGGCTGCGGCCGTGCCGGTGGCGAAGTCTTCCTTGTACTCACCGCCCGGCACCCGCAGATGGGTGTGAACGTCTATCAGGCCGGGTAAGATCAGTTCAGCCACTGGAAATAGACATTTCCTTCAAAATTAGACAAGATCAACAAGATTGACAAGATTAAGTCATAATCTTTGGTTGGGCAGGCGACCAAATATGAGTGATAGAAGCAAAGAAATTAGAGCGTAATGGCGGCCAATAATTAGCTGGCATTCGTAAAGGGCATTATCCACGCTAGTTCATTTGATTTTGGTCGTGTCGTCCCTGTGCTGCTGCCAGGTCGNNCCAGCAACAGCACGACGCCAAAAACGCCCACCTTGCCGGCCGCATGCAGCCGGGTATAGACGTCTGGAAAGCGCAGGAAGCCCAGGATGCCCACCAGGGAAAAGAAGGTGCCGGCCAGTACGGCGATCATAGCAATCAAGGCTTGAAATGTTTCCATTTATCGCTCCATTTAGCTCCGAATCAGCATATCATTCAGATAAGCTATTACGGTCGAAAGAAAATGTCAAAACATCTGCTCGTCGGCCACGTACTTGGCCAGGGCAATCGTGCTTACGAAGCCCAATGCAGCCAGACCTAAAGCCACGTCAATATAGATGCTGTCCCGGTCGATCAGGGAAATAAGCACCAGGATAGCCAGGATCAGCGTGGCCACCAGTTCAGCGGCTATCAATCGTTCGACAACGTTCTCGCCCTGCCAGACACGCCACACAGCCACAGCTATCATGACCACGTGGAGGGCAAGCGCACTATAAACGACGATCAACAAAACATTGTCCATCACTTCTCCTGTTCAACTCATATATCGTCTTTCCTCAGCCTCTACTTCACCTGGGCCTAGGCGAGGATCTTTTCCAATAATTCGGCGCGCATCTCTTGCGCCTCGTCAACAAGTTGCTCGGAATCAGTTGCGTTGAGACAGTGGGTATACATGGTTCCGTCCTCGTCCATTTCGACGACGATCTCGCCCGGCGTTAATGTAATAGCATGGGCATTTAGTGCTTGAGCCACTTCCGACTCGGTTTTGGAGGGGATGGTAATAATGCCCGGATGAAGTGATTGGCGCGGATTCAGGACGATAAGGGCCACCTGAATCCCGCTGACGATCAAATCATAGGCCACGACGAAGATATAACGGATCAAGGCAATGATCGTCGACGGCAAATGGCGCCAGCGTAGTGGATAGGGTTGAGGGCGAACGAGCAAGACGACGATGGTGGCAACGAGCACCCCAGCCAGGATATTCAAGATCTCGAAGTTCGGCACCAGCGCGATATAAGCTAATGTTAGCAAGAAGATGGTTCGTAAATAATACAAGGTTATCCTCCTAAGACGGCCTGAATGTATGCCATTGGATCGGCCAGCCAAAGGCTGGTTTGCTCGGCTGTCTTGATCAATGGTTCAGACCACAAACCCAGGAGCAAGATCAGGCCGACCAGCAAAGACGGCGCCAGCAAGTGATCACCACTGGCCTTTATCTGGACATCTTCGGCCGGTTTTTGCCACCAGATACGCTGAAAAGCCCGGATTGTATAAATCAACGTCAAGATACTGGCCAGACCGATGATCAGCAGGGAAACAAATTCGGCGCCTTCGATACCACTGCCAAAGAGCAATAACTTGCTGATAAAACCATTCGTCGGTGGAATGCCGGCCAGGGCAAGGATGCCAAAGAAAAACAAAAGGCCGGATAAAGGCAGGTAACGGCCGATTCCGGTAACGACTCCGAATGCGGCCGACTTGACCGGTGCACGACTGGCGACGTAGCCGGCCAGCATGAGCAGGGCCGCTTTAATCAGGCTGTGATTGACGGAAAAGACGATGGCGGCGGTAATGGACAGGGTCGTTCCCCAGCCGATCCCTACCAATATGAAACCGACTTGAGCGACCGTGGAATAGGCCAGCATACGTTTCACATTGTTGGTACCGATGGCCGATAACCCGCCAAAGATGATGCCGGTAATACCCAATATCAGCAATATTAGGCGAATAATGGGTGCTTGTTCGATGAATAACAAGGTCGTCATCCGCAAGAAGCCGTAAACGCCCAATTTGACCACCACAGAGGACAGCATGGCACTGACCGCCGTTGGCGAGGCCGCGTGGAAATCCGGCTGCCAGAAGTGCATGGGGAAGACAGCGCTCTTGATCATGAATGTAGCCATTAAAAAGCCGATGGCCGGTAATAGTAAAGGCTGCAGGTCCCTTACCGCAATCCGGTCAGCCAGGTCGGCCATGTTCAACGTTCCATAAGAGGCGTAAAGGCAGCCGATGGATAACAACATGAAGAAGGAGGCTAATAAGCTGATGTAAAAGTACTTATAGGCTGCTTCAGTACCGAACCGGTCGTCGGAGATCGCTGTCAGCACCGTTCCTGAGATGACCAGTAGTTCGGCGAATACAAACATGTTAAACAGATCCCCCGTAAAGATGGCGCCGGTCAAACCCGTTGCTAGCAGTAAAAAGAGGGGGAAAAAAGTGGGATAACCTACGGCCGTGTCCTTGCTGCCGATGGCGTACAGAATACCCGCTACCATGACCAACTGGACCATGACCACAAATGTAGCCGAGAGCATATCGCCGACGATGGTGATGCCAAATGGCGCTGGCCAACCCCCACTATCAAAGACGAGAGGGCGGCCGTTCCGGGAGACCTCTAACAGCACCATCACGCTAATGGCCAGCGCGACTAACATTGTAGCCAGCGTCCACCCTGCTTGTAGGGAGCGTCGCCGGCGTAGAAGCAAAGCTATCATGGCGCCGGCTAATGGTACCAAAACAGGCAAAATGACAAATTGATTGCTAGCTGTCAAGAGGTCGCCCATTTCATTCAGCGCGAGCAGAAACTGCAGACTAAACATACATGAAACCCCTAAACCTTCGAACCTCAAATGTCCACTCGTCACTACGCATAAGTGGGAGCGTGGCACTCTTAATTCTTCAATCCGTCCACTTGATCCATGTCACTCGTCTTATATCGTGAGGAGATGATGTATAACATGGACAGAACAAAGGCCGTACCACCCATGCTGATGACGATGGCGGTCAACACCAGAGCCTGGGGCAGGGCGTCGCTACGCTGGCCGCTAACACCAACGTAGGCGGGTTCTAATCCATTGTAGGCCCCGGCAATAAGTAAGAACAAGTTCACGGCATTAGCCATGATGATCAGGCCAATGACCGAGCGGATGACGTTGCGCCTCAACATCTGAAATACGCCAATGGCAAAAATTAGCCCTATAGCTAGTGCGGTAAATAATTCCATTTATAGGTCTCCAATATTAAGCCGATCCCGGCTGCTTGTCTTCGCCAAGAGCTTTTTGCTCACCATCGTGGCCAGCGGACCCGATGGAAAAAGACCGGCTGGTCGCGCGGGCTGCTTCGTGCTCTTGTTCGTGGATCTCGCGCAATCGTTGAGTGCTTTCCCGATCTTCGCGGCCAGGATGTCCAAGGTTGTTGAGCATCAGGGCGACACTGCCCAGAACAGTCAGGCAAATGGCTAACTCAAACAGGAAAGAGGAGCTGATATGAAATCCCTTTGGCAGCGGAAGGGCAATGAGCTCGCCGTAATCCACGTTGGCTAAGAAGTTGCCTTTTATTAGTTCGGTGGCGATGCCGTTGACAATAGCCAGAAGGATGCCAGCACCGATAAGGGGGACACCTTTTAGCCAGGGCAAACGCTGCCGTATTTCCTCGTAGCCGAAGACGATGTACCATAGACCGACCGCGAGGCCGATGATTACCCCGGCCGTGAAGCCGTCCCCTGGTTGGTCATGACCGTACATCATTTGGGTAGCGGCGAGAATCATGGTGAGGGGCAGAGTCACATAGGCCGGGGTTCGGATGAAGGAAGAGAGCAGAGCACCACCTATCCCGAAGGTAAAGAATTTTTTGCCGTCTGCTGGCGGCAATTCGTC
>DOXE01000129.1 GCA_003519205.1 Chloroflexota bacterium | reverse complement strand
GTGAATACTTTGCAAAATTAATTGGCGGCAATTATCGTTGGATTGCACCATCACGTTTTGGGTTCCTGGGTACGCCCGTACCGGACGGCGCCAACTCATCGCAACAAGCTGATGCATATGCCTGTCTCTTAGATTCCCTGGGAATTGACCGTGTCGGGGTGGTGGGCATTTCAATGGGTGGTCCATCCTCCCTGTTATTTGCTCTGCAGTATCCGCAACGTACCAAATCCTTGGCAATGATCAGTGCCGCCAGCCACGCCATACCACCTCGTCCTGCCATCCTCGCCACCGTTTTCAAGGTCTTTCTGAATGATTTTGTCTTTTGGTCGATGGTAAATTCAAGTCCAGATGGACTTTTGGTTGCACTCGGAGTTCCAATGGAAGTTCAGAAACAACTATCATCCGAGGAAGGGTCACGACTAAATGCATTTTTAGAGTCTATAGTGCCAATGGGTGCCCGGCGGAATGGGCAGCTTCTTGAGCAGCATATGTCAGAATATGATGCGGAGCAAATCCGTAAAATCCAGGTGCCTACCCTCGTATTACATGCGCGTGACGATACGCTGGTCTCCTTCGAGCAAGGAGAGTTTACAGCCAAGAATATCCCAGAGGCACAACTTTTCCCGATGGAAAAAGGCGGTCATCTCGCGTTGATGTTAAACTCCAACGCTGGAGGGAGAGAGAAGCTTCAGGAATTCTTGAAATTGAATAACAATCAATAAATTGAGACAACACACAATGTCACATACANNCGTGAAGGCGTTGACCAAACCTGATCAGGTCTTAAAGCCGCGAACGCTGCGTCTAGGTATGCGCCAATGGCTGGTCGTCCGTTCGATAACGTTGTTGGTGGCTGTAACGCCGCCCTGCTTGACCAAAAGACGATAGCGGAACAATCGTCGGTCAGGCGAAACAGTGATTTCTTCAGTTGGGCCAAGTGGTTTTATCGTCAGTAAACTAAAAAACAAGATGTTAAGAAACACACCTTACTTCACCGGCATCTTCATATTCATGTAGCCGTTGGCTTTATAGGATCGGTCGATCCTATAAGGCCTTAGAGGATGTGCCGTTTAGCGATTTTTTGATTCGCTTTATGCGAATGTCGTGACGCAATTCGCTTTTACGAATGCGTAACGATTCGGGCGTGACCTCAAGCAGTTCCTCCGGGCCCAGGTACTCAATATGCTCGTCCAGAGACATTTTCCGGGGATCGGGTAGCGATTCGGCAATGCCCCGGGGCACGGCCCGGTGACCGGTGAGGTTTTTCATCTTGCAGACGTTGATCACCAAATCCTCGCCACGGATATGTTGACCCACTACTTGCCCACCATAGACCTGATCGCCGGGGGATACAAACAGGGTACCCCGTTGCATGAGGTGTATCAAGGCATAGGCGCTTACCACCCCGGTCTCCAGGGAGATTAGCGAACCGGTCTCCTGGATGTCAATGGCACCCCGGAAGGGTTGGTAGCCGTGAAAGAGGGTGTGGTAAATGCCTGTTCCCCGGGTCGCCGTGAGAAAAGGCTGGCGGAAACCCAGCATGCCCCGGGTGGGCACACGGTATTCGCTATAGACGGTGCCATCTTCACCATAACGAATCTGCAAAAGTTCTCCACGCCGCTTGCCCAACATCTCAGCCACGGGCCCCAGGTAGTCAGTATGCACTTCTAGGAAGACGTCTTCAACTGGTTCCTGCCGTCCCGATTCGGTATCCTGGAAAATAACCTCAGGACGGCCCACGGAAAATTCGTACCCCTCGCGACGCATGGTCTCGATGACGACTGCCAGATGGAGCTCGCCTCGACCAGAGACGATAAACTCGCTGGCTTTATCCGTGTCTGCTACCCGCAGAGCCACGTTGCTCTCAAGCTCTCGCATGAGTCGTTCGCGGAGCTGGCGGCTGGTAACATATTTGCCTTCACGGCCGGCAAAGGGGCTGTTGTTGACATGAAAGGCCATGCGCACCGTAGGTTCTTCCACGGTGATGGGTGGTAATGCTCGCGGTTGGTCCCGGTCCGCCAGGGTATCGCCAATGCCTACCTTGGGTATACCGGCAACAGCTACGATGTCACCGGCCTGGATCTGCTCTTGCTCGACCCGTTGCAGGTTTTGGAAGGTGTACAGCTTGGTCACCTTTGCCGGCTCCATCTCCCCGGAGGCGGAAATGTGCATAATGGTTTGTCCGGCACGCAATGCGCCGCTGGTTAGCCGTCCCACGGCAATCCGTCCGACATAGTCACTGTATTCCAGGGTGGTCACCAGCATTTGGGTGAGACCGTCAGGATCAACATTTGGCCCGGGCAGGTAATCGACAATGGTGTCGAATAGCGGCCGTAAATCCGAGGCCAGTGCATCGGGCTCAAAGCCAGCCTGCCCATCCAGCGCGCGGGTGAAAATCACCGGGAAATCGGCCTGCTCCTCAGTGGCTCCCAAATCGACAAATAGATCAAATGTGGCATTGACTACATCATTTGGCCGCGAGGCTGGGCGGTCGATCTTGTTGACCACCAAGATTACCTTAACCCCGCGTTGCAAAGCCTGGCGGAGGACGAAACGGGTCTGGGGCATCGGACCCTCAACAGCGTCGACCAACAGTAGAGCGCCGTCGACCATATTGACCACGCGCTCCACCTCGCCGCCAAAATCGGCGTGGCCCGGCGTATCTACGATATTGATGGTAGTGCCCTTGTAACGAATACCGGTATTCTTGGCCAGGATAGTAATCCCCCGCTCGCGTTCCAGGGGATTGTCGTCCAATACACGCTCTTCCACAACTTGGTTAGTGCGAAACACGTTTGTCTCGTGCAGCATGCCATCAACCAGTGTGGTTTTGCCGTGGTCCACATGGGCGATAATGGCGATATTTCGGATGTCTTCTCTAGGTTGTGTGCTCATGCTTTGCTCAAGTGATTTGAAGGATCCCTGCTGGTAGAGTCCAGCTAAGAGTTCAAAAAATCAATTCTATCAGGTGAATTAATACATAAAAAAGACCCGGCCGCACCGGCCGGGCAATGTCCCGAAAGGGTAAGGTGATTGTATACTACGGCGGATATAATGGCAATTATTTTTAGAATTATGATAATATGGGGTCTACATGATTCATTACACGAGAAACTTGAAATCGACCACCGGTGAAATGTTACAGGGTTTTTTCGCGGGCTGACCCAACCCACCCTCTCTAGCAACCCACTCATAAACCGACCCGAGTTAACAGGAGGGGAAACCTGACTGTGAACATAGCATATAAGGAGGGCAACCTGAGGCAAATCAGGGCCGAAACGCAATGTTGTATCTGAGTAGAGTTATGTAAAGTAAGAAATGGGGCTTTTTATTTACACCTTTGCCATGTCATCCTCCATACAAGAGATTGTACTGGATGACGAAAGTGTCTCTTAACCCTCACTCCAAATATGTCTCTTAGGCTCAGAAACGGAACATCTCAGCGCACAGGCGTCGTCATCTTATCCAGCAAATCCGATAGTGCTGTTTGGCTGACCGTAAGGAGTCCTTCTTGAGGCCGGTCGAGATCAACGATGATCATCAAGACCGCCACAAACGCCAGTCCGAAGAGCAAGATAGCTGCAAAATCACGTTTACCATCTGCACTATTGGCAACACCCACCAGCAGAAAGCTCAGCACCGTGGCTGCAAACAACACCACGCCTAGCAATCTTGGCAGGCGAAGATTAACGGCCGCCAACCTCAGCGAATGAACGTCGATCACCTCGTTGATCGATTCGACGAAAAGAGCCATGACGTCCGATTCTTTTCCCTGCCTGACATTATCCTCCACGATCGACCACAATTCGCCATGAATCTCCTCAGATCGCGTAATGGCTGATTCAAATTGCGCTGGATCAGACGCGGCTGCCAGACGCACTTCGACATACTCTCGCAAGAGATTACGCGATGTGGTCAGATCGGGCTCGTCAAGAAAGCCGGCCCGGAGATAGGCAGTTCCCACAGCATTGGCTTCTGTTACAACCATAGCCTTGCGGCCATTGTGTTGACCGATGACAATGCCGATCGAAAAGGCCATGAGGAACGCCACCAGACCCAGCATGCCGCCAACCACGGCACCTGTCATGGGTGTCCCCGCTGAAGAGGGATCCCGACGCTGAAGCCAAATGCCGATGCGAAAGCCG
>DOXE01000063.1 GCA_003519205.1 Chloroflexota bacterium | reverse complement strand
TTCCTCGCCGGCGCCAGCGGAGGCCTGGTGCGGATCGACCCGGGGCAGCTGGAGCAGGTGGTGGTCAACCTGTCGCTCAACGCGCGCGACGCCATGCCCGACGGCGGGGTGCTGAGCCTGGAGACGAGCGCGCTCGAGCTGGGGCCCGAGGCGCCCACCCGGGGGGCGCACGTGCAGCTGGCGGTCAGCGACACCGGCACCGGGATCGCCCCCGAGCTGGTGCCGCACATCTTCGAGCCCTTCTTCACCACCAAGCCGCTGGGCGAAGGCACCGGCCTCGGGCTGTCGGTGAGCTACGGTCTTATCCGGCGCTACGGCGGCACGATCACCGTGGAATCGACGCCGGGTTCGGGCACGAAATTCTACGTCTGGCTGCTGTCCGAGCCCGTGCTGGTCACCGACGAAGAAACGATTTCCGAACAGCTGCATGAATTCGAAGACGTGGCCGCGAGGGTCAATTACTGAGCGGCGGGCAGGATCAGTTGAGCAGCGCCACCAAAAGACCAGCAGCCATGATAAAGGGATGCGTGTGAGTATGATCGACGAACAGCTGCTGCGCTACAGCCGTCAGATCATGCTGCCGCAGATCGACATCGACGGCCAGCAGCGACTGCTTGACTCGAGCGTGCTGGTGATGGGCGTGGGCGGGCTGGGGTCACCCGTGGCGCTGTACCTGGCTGCGTGCGGCGCAGGGAACATCGTGATCGCCGATGACGACCGGGTCGACCTCGCGAACCTGCAGCGCCAGGTGATTCACGGGACGAGTAGCGTCGGTCAGCCGAAATTGGATAGTGCCAAAGCACGCATCAACGACATTAATCCCTTCGTTCAGGTGGACACATTCGAGGTTCCTTTAACTTCAGATAACGCCCTGGAAATCTTCGCACCATATGATGTGGTCATCGACGGCACCGATAATTTTCCAACGCGCTATCTGACCAATGACGCCTGTGTTTTGCTAGGCAAACCGAACGTTTATGGGAGTATCTTCCGATTTGAAGGGCAGGCCTCTATTTTTTATGCTGAGGAGGGTCCCTGCTACCGCTGTCTATTCCCCGAACCGCCACCACCTGGCCTGGTGCCCAGTTGTGCCGAAGGCGGTGTTCTGGGTGTCTTNNGAAAATCCGACCGTTACCGAACTGATTGATTATGAGCAGTTTTGTGGTATGCCGGCCCATGACCAAAGCCTATATACGGCCGGGGTGAATGGCGAGGTATTGGCTAGTGTGCCCCAGATGAGCCCGTCTGAATTGCATTCTCGCCTGGACCAGGGCGAGCAGCTCTTCATCCTGGATGTGCGTGAACCCCACGAGTGGGCTATTTCCAACCTTAGCCATCTGGGTGCGGTTTTGATACCAAAAGGACAGGTGCTTGAACGCATGGGCGAGCTTGATACCGCCCAGGAAATGGTGGTGCAATGCCGGACCGGCGGCCGTAGCGCTGAGATAGTGCATTTGCTAAAACAACATGGTTTCAAGAAGTTGCATAATCTGGACGGGGGAATCAATCGCTGGGCCCAGGAAGTCGATCCCAGTATTCCTATTTATTGAGGCAATCAGGGCCATATGAATGGTCTGATATATCTCCTCTTCCCACCTTAAAAGCAGGGCCACGACGATCCCAGTCGTGGCCCTGCCAAATTTAGGTCCTCTACATTCTATGATTAAGGCAACACTTCGACCTTTCGTCCATGGCTCTTGATGATTACATGTTTTTTAGCAAGCCAACCCGATCGTTGAATGCCTCGATCAACTCGTCCATCTGGTCAGTTTGGGGTTGAATGCTGGTCCAATAATCAGGATCGTACCATTGGGCCTGGATCTCTTCATAAGTTTTGCCTTGTTGTTCAACCCAGGTGTAGTATTTCAGGTTATGAACCCGCTTGCGGTCATAATAGCCCAGCTCCTGCATGTGGTCGATGGTAGTACCCATCAAAAAGCGGTGATAGACGCTGGTTGCATCCAGCTCGGTGAATGGCCCTTCTTCTTCCCTCAATTCCAGGATCCGGCTCTGGTACATTTCCATCGAGTCGGTGGCGATGGTTAGGACTATATCCTCCGGTCCCAATTCGTAATACTTGGCGAACTTCACCGAAGAGAGCATATTGGCCACGCTAGATATTCCCAATAAAGGAAGCTTTTCCACAAAGTCAGGTGAAACACCCTGGGATACCAGGTATTCTTGCCCAATTGGTTCGTTGAATAACCTGATCAAGCCCATCGTCGCCGCATCGTCAATGGCCATCACCATGTCCGTATTCTTGACATTGTGGATCCAGGGCACGTGTTTGTCGCCAATGCCCTCGATGCGATGGGCTCCGAAACCATTATTCAACAACGTTGGGCATTGCAAGGCTTCGCTGGCAGCGATCTTGCTGGTGGGAAATTGTTGTTTCATATAATCTCCGCAGCCAATAGTGCCGGCCGAACCAGTAGTCAGTACGACGCCCCGATAATGATCATCGGGACCCATAACCTGCTCCAGCACCTCCATCAAAGCCTGCCCGGTAACGGCATAGTGCCACAGGTAGTTGCCGAATTCGTCGAATTGATTAAAGATGACGATATCCTCTCCAGAAGCGCGCAACTCCCAGCATTTGTCAAAGATCTCTTTCACATTGCTCTCAGAGCCAGGGGTTTTGATGACTTCGCCGGCAACAGAGGCCAACCAATCAAACCTTTCTTTGCTCATGCCTTCAGGCAGAATAGCGATGGATTCACAAGCCAGGAGGTTGGAATCGTAGGCACCGCCACGGCAGTAATTACCGGTCGAAGGCCAGGCCGCTTTCTGGCTAGTGGGATCAAATTGCCCGGTCACCAGCCTGGGTGCCAGGCAGCCGAAGGCAGCGCCTACTTTATGGGCTCCCGTTGGAAACCACTTGCCAAGAAGGGTAATGATCCGGGCATCGACGCCGGTTATTTCGCTGGGATACTCTAGAAAATTGACCCCACCGTAAGCACCACCATGTGACACCGGTTCGTTGTGCCAGGAGATGCGGAAAAGATTCAGAGGATTGAGATCCCACAGGCCTACATCGCCGAGACGAGCTTTGATGCTATCTGGGATCAAGGAAGGATTTTGCATCTGTTTGAATGTAGGAATGATGATGTTTCGTTCCCGAGCACGGTATACTGCTCGCTCAAGGGAATCTTCGTATACAGTTAAGTCGATCATTGCTTTTCGTCCTTTTATTTTACCCAAAAGATTTTACCCAAAGAGTTGGGCTACCGTATTACCACCTGCCACTTGCCTGCTATTCCCTTTTCCCAACTTCTTCAGCCATCACTCGCCTCAGATCATCGATATCAGGCGCGACTCGATAGGCTTGGGTACCAACTAAATCAACTGATTTCATAGCGCTGGCTATGTCCTTCAGGCCATTGCCTGTGTTTAACACCACGATACGATCACTGGCCAAGACTAGGCCTTTATCTACTGCTTTGACCAACCCGGCATAAGCAGTGGCGCCGGCCGGTTCGCCAAAAACGCCACTCCCGCGAGCCATGGCTGGAATGGCAGCCAGGATCTCCTCGTCGGTTACGCTAATGTAAGCGCCATCAGTTTCTTTGACGGCCGCCATCGCTTTTAGCCTATCACGGGGCAAGCCGGCACTGATGCTGTCGGCCACAGTCTGGGCGTCGATGGGTGCTTTGGTGAGTACATCTTCACCGCTTTCCCAGGCTTGGAACATGAAGCTACTGCCCTCGGCCTGTACGCCGATCAGGCGTGGCATCTGTTCAATCCAGCCCAAAGCCAATAGATCTTTAAGACCTTTGTGTAGTCCGCCGATGATGCAGCCGTCACCTACACTGACAAAGATGACATCGGGAGCTTGCCAATTCAGTTGTTCGCAAATCTCGTAGCTGGCCGTCTTTTTTCCTTCCGTCATATAAGGGTTATACGCGGTGTTGCGATTGTACCAGCCATATTCGGCCGCCGCTTCCAGACATAGTTCGAAGGCGTCATCATAAGTGCCTTTTACCAATAACACGGTTGAACCGAAGACCAGCAATTGGGCGATTTTTGCAGGTGGAGCTGATTCGGGCACAAAGATCACATTTGCTTGGCGTACGCTGGCGCTCAGGCCACTCAGAGCAGCGGCCGCGTTTCCAGTGCTGGCCGTCGTCACTATCTTCGCACCTTTCTCCTGCGCCTTAACCACGGCAACTGCACTGGCCCGGTCCTTGAAAGAGGCCGTCGGCTGACGGCCATCGTCCTTAATCCAGACATGTTTCAAGCCCAACCCGGCCGCTAACCGTGGTGTTTCGTAAAGAGGCGTCCAGCCGACCTTGAGCGGTGGGACAGGCGCAGCCGGATTTACCGGCAATAGCGGCTTATAACGCCAAATCGTATCGTCCTGGCTCTGGCGAAGCTGATTTTGGCTAAAGTTTTGGCCGATTAGCTCATAGTCATAACGAACGTTGAGGATACCTTCGTTGCCGTGTTTGGGACATACATATTCGACCTCGTCTGGACTGTACTCCTCACCGCAGATGAGGCATTTCAGGTTTAAGATGTGATTCATGGCTTTTAACCATCCAGTTGGATCAAACGATTCGGATCAGAGATGCCTAGCTTTGGATAAGGATGAATGAAACCGTAGCCGGATTCTCTGTCTTTCTTCCCGTTACAGTGACATATGAGTCCCAGTTTCGCCTGCTAGGGCGCGGGCGATATTGGGTGGATCGGTGATGATGGCCTGTTTGCCTCCCTGTTCTAGGAAATCGATCATCGCTTCTATCTTGGGTTTCATGCTGCCGGGGGCGAAATGTCCTTCAGCTAAGTATTTCTTGGCATCGGCTACGGTCAAACGATCCAGCCATTGCTGGTTGGGCTTGTTGAAATTAATGGCCACTTTTTCAACGGCTGTGGAAATGAGCAACAGGTCAGCGTCGATATTATTCGCTAGAAGCGCGGTGGCCCGATCTTTGTCGATAACCGATGGGGGTGCCGCCCTCAGTTCTCCATTCTCCTTGCGGATAACGGGAATACCTCCGCCCCCCACGGCGATCACGATCCAACCATGGTCGCTCATCGTCTGGATCGCCTCTTGTTCCATGATCTCCAAAGGTATTGGGCTGGCGATCACACGACGGTAGCCTCTACCAGCATCCTCCATCACCCGCCAACCTTGTTTTTCAAAGGCCTTGGCCCGCTCCTCACTCAGGAAAGCACCGATGGGTTTTGTTGGATTCTGGAAACCAGGATCATCTTTATCCACTAATACCTGGGTGACAATAGTAACCGCCTGGCCATCGATGCCACGATTACGCAGCTCGTTGTCTAAGGTTTGCTGAATCATATAACCAATGGAGCCCTGGGTGTCGGCAGAGATAATGTCCAGNNCGACGCAGGATGAAGCCAACTTGAGGTCCATTGCCATGCGAAACGATGAGGTTCCACCCTTTTTCGACCATATCGACGATATGTTTACATGTTTCATGTACAGCCATCCACTGGTACTCGATTTCTGGGTGTTCCTTATCAGGGATCAATGAGTTGCCGCCGATGGCAACTACAGCCACTTTTTGCTTATCTGTCATCCTAACTATCTCCTCTTAAATGGGAACGTGATGCGTGAACAGTAGTTTATCTCACCGCCACGCATCACGAGTCACGTCTTAGCCCATCGTCAAAGCCATCACGGCTTTTTGGGCATGCAATCGATTTTCTGCCTCGTCGAAGACGACGCTGTGCGGACCATCGATCACTGAATTGCTAACTTCGATTTCGCGATCGGCCGGCAACGGATGCATGTAAATGACGTCATCCTTGCCCAAAGCCATCTTGGCATCGTCGGCGATCCAGTCAATGTAACGGTCCTGGATCTGTTTACCTTGTTCGGGATCGTGCGTGGTGAGCAACGGTCCCCAAGATTTCGCGTAAATGATGTCGGCATCACGGCAAGCATCTTCCATGTCATGGACGATGTCAAAACCAGTCTTATACTTGCGAGCTTGTTCTCGGGCTTGGTCCATGATATCGGGCATCAATTGGAATTCTGGGGGATGGGCCAAGACCACGTCCAGACCGAAACGGGGCATCTGCAAGATGAGCGATTGTGGCACTGAGATTGGTTTCAGGTAGGAAGAAGCATAGGCCCAGGAAACGACCATCTTCTTGCCCCTCAAATCACGGCCTTTCTTCTCCATGATCGTCATTAGGTCCGCCAGGCATTGGTGCGGGTGGTAAATCTCGCACTGCATGTTCAGCACGGGAACTCGCGAAGCTTCGGCGACCAGGTTTAGATAGCGATTGCCGATTCCCCAATCGACGTGGCGGATCGCGATGCCGTCGTGGTACCGGCCGAATATCTCGCCCATTTCCCTTTCGGTATCACCATGAGAAATCTGTGTCGTGCGACTTTCGATGAAGGCCGCATGACCACCGAGCTGGGCCATACCTGCTTCAAATGATCCCCGGGTACGGGTGCTGGAGAAAAAGAAAAGCATGGCCAACACCTTGTCGCGCAGGTAAGCGTGTGGTTCATTCAAGGCCCGCTTACGCTTCAAATCCCAGGCTACGTCGAGGATCGTTTCCACCTCTTCCTTCGAAAAATCTAAATCACCAATTAAGTCTCGTCCATGTAAATATGTTTGCATTTTATAATTCTCCTTTTCTGGGAGCCGGGGGTTGGGGTCTGGGGGCCGGTTACCGATTTCCCTCCTTCTGAAAACCCCTTATCCGGTCTGTTTTAAACGTTGGTATAAAACATTTAGCTGTTTGCCAATGACAGATAGCTCGCCTTCTAACCTCGCAAAATCTTCCGGAGCAATATATCCGATCCGGTGCGAGATTTCTAACTGAGTTTCGAGTTCGGCTAACGACCCAAGAGCAATTCCGATGAAACGGCTCCTAAACCCTAAACCCTAGACCCTAAACCCCAATCTACTCCATCGCTCCAAGGACCAGTGCCAGCAGGGCCATCCTCATGACCACGCCGTTGAAGGCCTCTTGCCAGTATCGAGACCAGCGGGTGATGTCTACATCGGGAGGGATCTCATCCATGCGCGGCAGCGAATGTAGCAGGATGGCATCTGACTTGGCTTT
>DOXE01000517.1 GCA_003519205.1 Chloroflexota bacterium | reverse complement strand
CCGGTTGCCATATTAATCCTAATAGCCCAAATCAGTCCTTATTATCCAAGCTAATCCGCAACTGGTGTCAATTCGGATTCAGTCCTTACCTCTCGAAAGATCAAGGTGACCAACATCACCACCATGACGATCACCGGGCCCAATGAAACCACAGCCGCCGCTTGCAAAGCCCAGCGGCCACTCCAGGCGTTGGGCCAAAAACCGGTCAGGGGCACCAGGCTCAACAACAAGGCCAGCACCGTAATCACCAACCAGCGATGGCCGGGTACGGATGCTCTTCCCCAAGCCTCGCGGGCGGCGACAACCAGGCCCAGGGTTACGAAGCCCATGAGCAATACGTGGAGGTAAAATATCCGCAAGCCATTCAGCTCTGCCCAACGAGCTGTGACCGGCAGGATCATGCCTAATCCAAGCACCGCTTTAAGAGTCAACAAAACCAGGGGCACGCGCCAGCCAGTCCACCCCCCTGACCCGGAAACAGCCGGCCACAGTACGGCTATTGTAAGCAGTAGACCCCCGGCCACGAGCAAGCCTCCCAGACCGGCGATGGCTCGCAGCCCGGCCGGCACGAGACCCACCGGTAAAGCTAATAAAAACAACACCGGCAAGCCAATGACGATCAGTTGTTCGCCCCAATGTGCAGCTTTTTCAGTTTGAGCCGGATGCACGGCAAAGATCAAACCCAAGGTGGCCAGCACGAACCAGCCCTCGGAAAAAAGATCCAGGAAGAGATGGGTCATGGCCTGGGACCAGAAGGGATCCGCTATCTGAAGCCGACTGACCACGGCCACGCCCCAGGCGCCTAAGGAAGCTAGGATCATGAAGATTAGAGCCGCATCCCAGAAGCGTAAGGGCCGTGTACGGGGGACGCCACGAGTCGCCCGGTAATACAAGTAGGCGTAGGCATACCAGGCCAAAACGTTGAGCGTAGCCGCCAAAACCGACAAGGGCAATCGCCGGCCGTCGAGTTCAGCCGGCTGGTATCCGTATTGAATAAACATCACATAGGCCAGGAGAGCAAAGCCAATGATCGCCCCCATCACCCATAAAAAACGGGCTGAAAGCGACCGGGCGGTTAGCCGGGGCAACCAGGCCACGATCAGGACCATCAAGGCCGGCGTGACCCAGCCGAAGTACATTAGGTGGGAATGGGCATGGCGTACATTAACCAACCCCAAACCGGCTGGCAAGCCGCTCAACAAACCAAAACGCAGCAAACTACCCGTGGAACCGGCGATCACAAAACATCCGATAGCAGCCAGCCAAACCCAAGGAATTTTTATCCTCGATTCGTCCATAAATTCTCTCTTCTTGCTCAGATCAAAAATCCAGCGGCGATGAAGAGACCACCTAAGGATTGGACGCCGATCTCGCGAAAACCAAAACTTTTGATATTTTTCACCGGCCGCTCGCTGGAATAGACCCAACCGGCCCGGACCACATAAGCCACAAAGGGCATGATTGCCAGCCAGGACACACTGCCACTCAACACAAAGGGCGTTACGGCCAATAAGATAGCCAGGTGTGTCCACAAGACGAGCGAGCGGTTCACCGGCCGGTGATGTGTATCCGCTATGCGAGCACGAACATAAAATACGCTTGAAACGTTTTGCCCAGCCATGAATCCCCATAGAATCCAGGCGATGCTACTTAGATTCCCGGTGACGGCGATATATGCTGCGGGGGCCATGGCTGACAAGCCAGCTGCACCGGCCAATTCCATCCACAAGGTGCGCATGTTGAGCCGGCGTTGGCGCGATGCTGCCAGATACAGGGTTAAGATGGCAGCCATAGGGACCAGTAGCCATAACAGCTCAACCCGGCCTAAGATCAGTAGTCCAACAAAGCATACGAGGGCAACAAAGGCAAAGAATGCGGCCCAGAAGGCAGCCAACGGACCATCTGCTTTTCTACCCCGCCCAGCTCTGATGCGCATGTAAGTCAAAGCTGGCTGGCGAACCAAAAAACCGGCCAGGCCTCCGATCAATACCAGCAAGGCTGGCAGATTCAATCTACCAGCTACTAAAACACCCGCAAAATAAGGGATCAGGAGCCATGACCAGGAACCATGCTCGGCCGGCAAGACAAGCTGTTTCCGAAAGAATCTATGCCTGGGTCTTATTTTTCCCGGGGAATCCGCTTCCCGTTCAGTTGCTCTGTCGACGGTCACTTGATGTAACACCCTGTTTCTGTCAAGCCCGTTGGGCAAGTTGGCCTTTATATCGCCTTCGCTCTCTGATTGCGAGTCCCGCTATCGTTAAAAAGAACCAAAGGATGGCCAGACCATTCAGCAAACCACCCCACATGCGAACTGGCCACCACAAAGCCAGATCGCCCACTACACGAATCAACAAGCCGAGTTGCATCATAATCACCGGACCGTACAAGACAGAGTGAAAGGGGATCGTGATCTGGGCCACGGCCGGCAGGATGATGGGAGCATGGGCGAAGATCATGCTAAACACAAAACCCAATAACAGTGCATGCAGCCAGGCATCATAGGCCGGGCCAGCCATCAGGCCGGCGAAGCGGACGCCCAACAAGCCGCCTACACCCAACCAAAAATAGCCTAACAGCAAATTCACAGCGATGAAACGGGTCAAACCAGGCCGGCGTACCGTGCGCCGGGCGACGTCATACCAGGCCAACCATAGAGCCAGGGCGAAGAAACCCAGGTTGACCAGCCGAACTCCGGCCACATAATCCACCAACGAGATCAGTAGGCCGCCCAGGATAAGAAGTAGAACAACAGTAAAAAGCGCATAGCTATACGAAGTTAGTCGGATTATACGGCTCAATTCCAGCCGTTCACCGGCTATGGTGAGGATCAAAAAAGCGACCCACCAGGGAACGGCCATGGGTAAGGCTCGGCCCGCCAACCACAGGCCGTTACCGATCAACCATACGACAGCACCCGTAGCCATCGTCACGGTATAAAAAGCAAAATGTCGACGTAAAATAACGCCGAATATAGCGACCAGCCCCAGGCTACAAAGGGTGATCAACCAGGGTCCCACGGATAAGCCAAGGATAAGGGCGACAGCTCCAAGACCGCCTACCAGCGGCACAGCATATGTCCAACTCCTCTGCAAGGCTACGGCGCGTTCTAGGGCGATAAGCGTGCCCAGAAATCCGCCTATCATCAACGGGCCGTGGATAGCCGGTAGCGTCGGCCGGATGATGGGTACAACCCATCCCATTCGAATCAATCCAGCCCATATGGCCAAGATCAAGGCCAGCAATACCAGGGCCATAATCGGCAAGCGTAAAGAACTTACTCTTTCCATTGGGAGATAAGAATTCAAAGATGCCGCTTGGCGACATCTTACTTAAGAGAGTAAGAGTAGCAACATGACCACCGGCGTTTGGGCCAGGACGCTATGGGGCAAATGGGCCGGCATATGCACCCAAGTACCGGGCCGGGCATCATACATATCTTCGCCCAAGGTCAGCTGCGCCTCGCCAGCTAAAAAGTGTAAGATGGCCGGTTTAGCAGCGGTATGTTCACTCAGTTCCTGACCTTCGGCGAAGCCAAATAACACGCTTTTAAGCTGGTCGTCCGAATAGATTGTGCGGCTGATGATGGTGTTGGGTGATATTTCCGACAGCAAATCATTCAAATCGGGTAGAAAAGTGTAATCTGGCTTTTTTGGTGACGAGTCGGTTGGTGTCATCGTTTACTCTTCTTTGATGTGGTTTTATCTAGTCGGTTGCTGGTCCTCCGTCCTGATCAGCCATTTTAACGGCACGATGCAAAGCCTCTATGATCTCCGAAAGTTCTAGCTGGTAGATTCGGGCGACGTCGCTCATCGTATCAAATGGAGCCATCACACAACCAACGCAGGCGGTCTTGAAATCCTGAAAAACCGAGACTGTTTCCGGCCAATATTCGAGGACCTCGGCCACTGTCATATCGCTGGTTGGCAGTGAGTGTGCCACTATCTCATCCTTCATAGTCTGGAAGTCAACTCTTGAGAGCCACCCTTCAATTCAAATAAACAGTCCTGGAATCAACCGGCCTACTCTTGCAACGTGCGAATGTAAGCGACGATGTCGAAGAGGTCCTCATCAGATAAGGCCGGATTACCACCTTTAGTTGGCATGTCGACGCCCGTCGTATTGGCTGGGTCGCCGACAGGGCGCCCTACCTTAATAAAAGCGACTAATTCCGCGTCTGATTGTCCTTTCACAAATTCACTGCCGGTAAAATCCTTGCCAAGGTTCGGCAGTCCTTTGCCGTCCTGCCCATGGCAAGCCGCACAAGTGTTTTGAAACAAGGTCTCTCCGGCAACCGCATCGCCCTCAGACGCCGGTTGATCGGAGGAACCGGCCGGTTCGGCCGGCTCCTCCTGATCCGGCGAGCCTCCACCACCGCAGCCTACCAGAAAAAAGGCCAGGATTAAAACCGTCATCGTCAAAAACAGTAGCTTCCGCATCAATTTTTCCTCCATGATTGATGTCNNGGCAAAGGTCATAACCATACCACCTTCCTGGCCTGCCCACGATTCGGCCCGGCTCTGTTCGGCAAAAGCTACGATTCCAAAGCCCATTGGCGTGAGATGGTCACTTTTTACAAAATAGGCTTCCCCTGCCTTTAACCATTCTTCCGTATCAAAATCGTGAACCCAAAACACGGCCACATCCTCGGCCGTTTCTTGAGTATAAGCCAACATGCCGCCGATATCATCAAAGCGACGGGCTTGACCATCGGATGTCACGGTGGCGGCCGCATAGCGAGCTTCGTTGATGATCATCAGGCAGCGATCGCAGGTATCTTCCCCATATCGAATCTCAGGCGGCTCATCCAGGTTTGGGCCAGAACTACAAGATACCACCAGTAAGCCAACCAGGGACAAAAGGGTCAGTCCCACCAATAGCGCTACCCGCTGCCCATTATGACAAGTCAAAGGCATTGAAAGTTTTCTTTGCACTAGAGAACTCCCCGTCTTCCAAGAAGGTAATGGGTGATCGCCAGGGGCAAAAGCGCCCAAACTGCCAGGACGGCGATAAGAAATACCATGAGCTGGGATCCATAGGTTCTAACGGCATAAGTCCCGGCTGGACCAAGGACTTCCAGGTTGCTTCGTATGGCTAAAATGGCCGCCATTTTGAACAATTGCAGCGGATTGAGCAAGGCCAGGGTAAAAAGCTGGTCGATGTCGAGCCTCAACACGATGGCCGTTCCCATCAAACCCAAATCGCCGAAGAAAACCAGCAACAACCACAAGAAAAGGGCCAACCCCACAGCGGTTGCACTCTTGCCTACCGCAGCCGAGATCAGAAATCCTAGACTCAAGCTGACCAGCGCCAGGATAAAAGCTAATAGCATCATCAGTAGATAATCTTCGGCCTGGGTGGCCCCACCTTGCCAGGCGATGAGCAAACCACTGAGGCCGAATCCCAATAACAAAGCCAATAACATGGCCAGGGCCAAGCCGATGAACTTACCCAACAACAATTCGATTTGGGCAATAGGCTGGGTGAATAAATACAGCAGTGTGCCCCGTTCCCGCTCGCCAGCCAGGCTCATCGCGCCTAATGTCAGACCCATCAAGGGCACGATCAGCAACACCAGGTTGATCAGGCTGGCACCGGTCCGGCCGAACCCAGCCAGACCATAAGTGCCTACGCCAGATAAAGCAAGCCAGGCCAGGGCCAAGGCTAGGCCGGCAAAGGCCACCGTATAGAGGATAAACCACCGGTTGCGGCGGGCATCGCGTAGTTCCTTTTGAGTTAGGGTTAGGATGTTTTCTAGATCCATCTTGGTTCCTATTAAGTGCGTGACACGTAATGAGTAAAGCGTAATTCTCGTCTCACGAATCATGTTAAGCTAGATACTGATTAACTGCTCTCCAGTTGAAAATCCGCCACCGGTATACCCGCTTCTGTTAATAGCGAAATCGGTTTCGCCTTTTCCAATGGAACCACTTGCACCCAGATACCGGTGCCATTTTGCTCGGCCAGATAACCATGCCCGGTTAAGGCTTTTACCGCCGGAGCGATCCATTCGTCGCCAGCCAGATATAATTTCAACATGGTCTGGTTACCCAGATAATTGCCCAACTCCAAAGGCGTGCATTGGCTCACCAGCTTACCCGCCTCCATCACCAAAACCCACTCGGCCAGGGCAGCGACTTCTTCCAGGCGGTGAGAAGAAAAGATCAGAGTTTTGCCCAATTCCTTCAGCTCATTCAATAGGGACAAAAATCCTTCCCGTGCCCTGACATCCAAATTGGCCGTCGGTTCGTCGAGGATGAGGAGTGGCGGATCAGACAAGAGGGCTATCATCAAAGCCAGCCGCTGTTTCATACCACCCGACAGATCCCGGACCTCCTTGTCGATGTAGCTGGCCAGGCCCAGCCGTTGCAGCAANNCAGCGTTTCCCTGACCGTCATATCATCATGGAAGCTGATCTCCTGAGGTACAAATCCCATCAGGTGGCGAGCCGCCTTCCCTTCATTGGTGCTGCTATAGCCACCCAACTCGACGGTGCCTTCGAAGGGAATCACACCCAACAGGCATCTTAGGGCCGTCGTCTTACCGGCACCGTTTTCACCCCAGAGGGCGACTGATTCGCCGGCTTCTACGTCAAAAGTGAGATGATCGACAGCCGTCACCTTGCCAAATCGTTTCGTCAGATCCTGTACTCGTACCATAGGTTAACCCCGTTACTGGGAAATCGTAGAGCCGAGATCGGAATTCATTTGCCTGTTCAATAGCCTTAATCCTCTCTCTTTCGTCTTTGATCTCTTGATAGTTGCCAGACTCAATATAAATACAGCCAGCAAGAGCATCCCCAGCGAAATAAGCCACATCGGTTGCTGGCTAGCCTCAGGCACAGCCGGTAAATCTTCCGGCATGACCGGTTCCATCAGTGGCACCTCATCCATCATTTTCGGCTGTGGTTTCACAAAGGGGATCGCTCGGGCGGCGAAATCGACCGCTTGCTCGGCCGGGCTGTAGAGAAACAATCTCAGCGAGCTGTTCTGATCCATCAGGTTTTCAAAGAGCCGTTCAGCTTTGTAGGGGACATCGCCCAGGCCATCGGCGTCACCATCATAGCCAACGTAATCGCTCCAGTAATTACCCTGACCGTCGATGGTCCAGACATTATCCTGGGAACGGCCGCCACCTCCGTCGATACCCACCTGCTCTTCATTATCCACAAAACTATTGGACACAAACTGGTTATGGCGCACGGAAGGCATTAAATTAACGCCCACATCATTAAAGGCGAAGACGTTTCCTGCGAACCGGCCGATGCTGTTGACCTCGCGTGGCGAATTATCCAGGTGGGCGCCGATTCGGTTATCCAAAAATAGATTATTTTCGATAATTGCGTCGTCCATATCTTTTAAGCCGACCCCGAAGCCGCTCGGCCCACGATTGTGGGCGATGGTGTTGCCGAACAGATGCAGGCGGCGGCTGTACATCAGGAAAGTACCTACCGAATTATTGGTTAGCAGGTTGTTTTCGATAGTCGCGTCGTCACAATACATGAAGTGCAGGCCATAACGGCCTTCGCTCACCTCGTTATTACGGACGGTCAGTCGTTCCGAATACCACAAGACCACGTCGCGCCCTTTATTGACGACATTATCCTCGATGAGAACGTCGTTGCTGTACCAAACGCGGATCGGATCTCCCCGGCGGGGCACCGGCAGATCCTTGCTGGTGATAGTATTGTCCCGGATGGTGCTACCGGCTGCCTCTCGCAGGTAGATACCAAACAGCGTATCTTCCAGGCGATTACTCTCCAAAACCGCACCAGGCGCTTCCACTGCGATGCCCGAGTTTTCCTCGGCCAGCGAGTCACCGCTATTCCGGATGACGAAACCACGAAGAGAAATGTCCGGCGCGACCAGCTTGACGACCGTGCCCCGCCCGCCCCCATCAATCACCGGCCAATCATATCCGACCAGGTTCACTGATTTGTCCAATAGCAGCGGTTCATCGTAGACGCCACCGTAGACTTCGATGGTATCGCCGGACTCAGCCAGATTTAGTGCCTCGGTCAGAGAGTTAAATTCTCCCTGGGGCGTGACGATCCGGCCATGGGATTGGGCCTGTATGGCCGGAACGAGGGCCAATAGCAATAAAAGCAGCGGAAATAATGGCCAACAGTACCGTCGAGGCATGATGGACCAACCCTTTCTCAGTGCGACCATACCAAACTCGTCAAACCTCGCCTGTTGCTCCTGAGCTTCCAGAATCTTGGGTCCCCGAGCCTTGGGCTTTCTCCTGGGTCGCATCCACCAGCGGCTTATAGGCCCGGCGATGGAAATATAAACCCACCAGGATGAGAACGGAAGCCAGGCAGGCCAGGTAATAACCGGCCCCAAAAGATGAGATAGTCCTGAACTGGCCGATGAGGCCTTCGCCTAGAAAAGTAGGCACAAATGGCTCGATATAGTTGCTCAAGGCGGCCGTTGGATCCAGGTTTTGCCCGAAGCTCCGTAACCAAAAATACATATCGGCCACGAAAAGGATGGGATATAACAAGGCTGGCAAAGCCAACAGAACCACCCACTTCGTGTGAATGAAGATGGCCGACACCACCAGCAAAGCAGTTACACTGATGAGGATAATGCTCAAAGAGCGTTCTAATTGGGCTGCTTCTTCCAGGGGACGCATGCCGATGTAATGGTTCAAACCGTCGATCTCTTGAACATCGCCTTCCAGTCGATTCACGTAAGTCTGGACATGAAGGCCTTTTGGATACTGGGGAGCCTCCAGGGTTAAGTTCCAATACGGCAGAAAGATCGAGATTATCAGGCTCAGCGCCGCCAACCCCAGGAAGATCGACGGCAGCCGATATTCACGACGCTTTTCGTCATCCACATCGGCCGGGGCACGCGGCCCGACGATACTTTGCCAAACATTCGACATCAATCATTCACCCTTTTCCAAAATCCTGCGAAGGCAGAACAAAGCTCATACCGACGACACAGAGACACGGTGAGGATTTTCCGCGTCCCCGTGTCGCCGTTTCTCCGCTTCTTACTTATGGTTCAATCAACATATAGCCAGTCATCTCCAAATGGAGCGCTGAACAGAATTCCGTGCAGTAGTAAGAGAAGACACCATCCTCCGTGGCATCAAACTCAAAGGTGGCCGTTTCACCTGGCTCAATACTCATATTAATATTGTAGAGCGGGATGGTGAAGCCATGGGTGGCATCGTATGTCTGCTCGACATTGGTGATATGCCAGATGACATGATCTCCCTGCTTGATCTCCACGTGTTCGGGCGTGAAGTGGCTACGTATGGCGGTCATGAAGATTTCGACATTATTACCGTCACGCTCGACACGCTCTTCGCCAATCTGGGTGGCATTCGGGTCTGGAGACTGGGTGTGCGGGTTCCAACCCACTTCCGGATAAACTTCCCACGGATCCAGCTTGTCGGCCTTGATGATCTGGGCATAGTGCGGTTCACCATCGGGAATGGGCATATCGTAGAGTAACTGCAGGTTATCCCCCGGCTCGTTGATGTCGATGAGCTGGAAGTTCTGCGGTAGCAGCGGTCCAACGTTATTGAAACGATCGATGGCCCACTTGTTCATCGAGACCAGGTACTTGCCGTCGGGACTGACCGTGTCGCCCTCAGCCGCGGCGATGTGTCCCACATTGTAATGAACGGTTACCTTTGAGACCAGCGACCATTCCGGATCTTCATTCAGATCGGCATAGTCACCACCCAACGACCAGCGAGCAACCGACGGCTCGAGGAAGAGGCTGGTATAGGCATAGCCTTTGTCGTCAAACTGGGTATGAAGCGGCCCCAGGCCCAGCTCGACCTGTGCTTCCATAACGTTGTCCAGGTTGAGGATGGGCACGCCATAATCGTCGGTTTGCCAGTCCCCGGCCGCAATGGCCTCCTGGACCTTCTCAAAGCTGTAAATGGTCACATGGGGATCCAATTTACCGGAAACGACCATAAACTCCCCGCCGGGGGTGATATCGACGCCATGGGGACTTTTCGGTTCAGGCACAAAGTATAGCAATCCTTCCTCTATTGCTGTATCCAAGGAAATGACCGGGAACCCCTGGACCTCGACAGTGTTGCCAGCCTGGGCTACCTCCACAGCCTTATCCAGGTTGATGATATGCATATAGTCCATGTCTCGCTGGGAGGCGCCGGCCTCAAAAGGCGGATTCCCATCCTCGACGCCGCCGGTGGCCATCTCCGTATTGAAAGAGTTGCAGAAGATCCAGCCCTCGCTAACATTTTTACCGGCATCGCACAGGTCCTGCCAATAAGGGGGTAATTCCATGGCGAAGGACTCTTCTGGAACCAGCCGGCCACTTTCGCGGTCGAATTTCCAAAAGGTCACCATGCCCCGGTAATCCTCGGCATAATTATCCAGTGAAGAATATTCCCAACCCAATGGCGCGGCGTATTGTCCCCCCTCGACCACCCAATCGGTGTTCGGCGTGGCAAAAGTACCACCATGGTCGCTAAGGGCAATGGGATTCTTGACGATTTGCTTGGTTTCAAAATCACGTAGATCAATGGTAGCCACGCGGGCATTAGCCTTGTCGTTGATGAACAACCACTCGCCATCGTAATCGCCGGCTGTCTCACTCAGCGCTGGGTGATGGGTATCACCCCAGGTGATTTCATTATCGCCGACGAAGCCTCCCGCCAGCGTTTGCATAGTACCCTCAGCGCCATAACCATAACCCTGCCAGGGCTCTGGCGTGAAAACGGCGATCTGCTTAATGATGCGCATGGAGGGCATACCGATCACGTATACCTGGCCTCCATGTCCACCCGAGGCAAACATGATATATTCATCATGCACGCCCGTAGGTGTGTATGTTTTTAGTGCGGCGGTGATATCGTCCGGAGTCAAACCCCTGGCCTCGGCGATCGCCGCCGCATCTCCAGACACTGCGGCCGGAGCGCTTGATTCTTCGGCACTGCCCTCTTGTCCTTGATCCTGGCAGGACATGAGCAGCAGCACCGCTAAAACTGAGACAAGCAAAATGCCTACCACCGCCTTGGCTGAGAGCTTGTAACCACTTAATCTTTGCATTTCCTATCCTCCTTACGGAACCTATAAGTCTCTAAAAATGGAGCCATCTCGATAAAACAAAATGGAAAACCCTAAACAAGGTAATCGTGAAGTGTTTGTACCAAATGGCACAAATAGTAGTTTAGGTCAGGGTGCCGTCGCTGTCTTTGCGCTGGAACAAACAGCGCAAACCCATAGAAACGCGAGGTATCTCTTGAATTTGGCTCTACAAAGGAGAAAGTCGAGTTATCTTCCTACAAGATATGCGCCGAGGACTACAAGCAGTATTCCAATAACTCGTATGAAATTAATCCCAATCTTGGGTGAAGCAAAAAGTCCAAATTGGTCAATCACCAATGCAGCTGCGAGTTGTCCAAGGACAATGGCGATTAAAGTCGACGTCGTCCCGATTCTAGGAACTAGAAAAATTGGAGCCGCCAAGATGGCCACCCCAAGAAGGCCGCCAATATACAGATACCATTCTGAAATGCCTGGCAGGTTACTAAGATTAGAGGTAGAGGGAAAGAAGAAAATCAGGATAATCAGGGTTATTGCACTGATAAATGTCAGCACGAGCACCGAACCAAGATTTCCTATTCTCTGACCCAGGCTGGCGTTTAGAACACTTTGAATCGCGATAAGACCTCCAGCAATTACCCCCAATGCAGACAATAGAATCAGCCTAGTGCTCGACAATTGATACCTCCGAAAAATTTACTTGACTTCAAAAAGATCCGACAGATTGAATTCTATCAATGGATCGGTTTCTGGCTAACACAAATTTTCTCGCTGGGGAGGGTAGAATAAGGGGCTATATCTCCTACTCATTAAGCCTGCTTACCAGTGGCTCATTTATGCCTGGGAAAACGATCATTCTGGTCGATGACGATCCAGAGATCGTCAAAACGGTGCAGCACTATTTGCCCTTATCGCTGATCCCGAAGCGCTATTGAGTTTTTTCATCCCATGGGCTATTGTCGCTGCTGTTTTTGGTGTGTTTTTGGGCCTTGGAAGAGAAAGCTTGTGGAAACAAATCGCTGGTATCAACAGCATGATCATCGTCGCAACATTTGCCGTGGCCATTCTGGTTCTGCCAATTGACTTTGCTGACACGGCTGGGCTCATGGGGGTCATCGTCATTGCCAGGTTCTGGATGGCGTTCATGACCCTGACAAAGAACAGATGCTGGTGATGCAAAACCTGCTGGCCAACGGATCGCTGCCGTTAGTGAGGGGGTGGGAAAGGGAACGGTCGTTCGCTTTGAACTGCCCATGCTGCAGGAACATTCCTGACTCCTTGTGCGCGATGGTTTTTCAGGGCAATCATGCGAAATGGCACATGATTGCCCTGAGATGATGTCATGCATTGAGGAGTGTGCTATCCAACCTGCCCTATTATTTGTTGTTGAGGGCAGTTGCGATGTGGTCGGCCAACTTGTCGAAGGCTTGTTCCCAACCGCCGCCTGCACCTGAGNNGTCGTCCACATTTTCATGCTGCCATCAGGTGATGCCATGCAAATCAGGCGCTTGCCACCGACGCGAAGATCCATGTCGGCAACGGGTACGGTGAAGCCTTGTGGGCCATACCATTGCTTGAAATGTTCAGGATCTGTCCACATCTGCCAGATAATGTTCACGGCTGCCTCAAAAGTACGTTCAATCACAACTGCATCTTCAGTAATGGTCCTATCATTCATTGTTTTTCTCCCTGTTCTTAAGTTGATTGAGATAGTCGTCCATGCGGTCAAAGCGTGCCTCCCAGATATGACGATACTGCTCTGTCCACTTGGAAACTTCTTCTAGGGGCGTTACGTCGATGGTGCAGGGTCGATATTGCGCTTTTTGCCCCTGTGTGATGAGCCCTGCACGCTCCAATACTTTGATGTGCTTAGAAATGGCTGGCAAACTCAAATCAAACGGCTCTGCGAGTTCGTTAACAGTTGCTTCTCCTTCTGCTAACCGCGCCAAAATCGCCCGCCGCGTCGAGTTTGCCAAGGCGGCAAAGGTCTGGCTTAGTCTATCGTCATCACTCCTTTTGACCATGATTTTACCTTATTTAACTAAGCGGTTAATTAACCGTTTAGTAAAATACAACACTTTGTTCTATTTGTCAAGCAAAATGGCTAAATTCGGTCAAAACTCAAGTTATCGAAGCGAATAGGGGGCAGGATTGCGGCAAATAATGAGAGGTTGGAGATGGGAACGGCTGTTTGCTTTCAACTCCCCATATCGCACCCATCCTCTCAATAATTCCCGTAC
>DOXE01000096.1 GCA_003519205.1 Chloroflexota bacterium | reverse complement strand
TGTTCGTTACATTCCCGACCAACGGATCGTCGAATCAAAATCACTTAAGCTTTATTTTTGGTCGTACCGCAATGAAGGTATCTTTCACGAGCATGTAACCAACGTGATATTAGACGACCTCGTGGCGGCTCTTGAACCAAGATGGTGTGAAGTAATCGCCGATTTCGGTATCCGTGGCGGGATCGCTATCAGTGTTCGCGCAGAATACAAAAAACCGGAAAAACAGGTCAATACATGAGCAATGATCCTCTCCGCATCGACACAGAGGTCGTCGAGTTGGTTTTAAGGCGATTCTTACATGATGAGATCACAAAAGCCGGATTTAGCCGGGGTGTGATCGGTCTTTCTGGTGGTATAGATTCGGCTCTCTCTTGTTTTTTAGCNNTCTTTATCACCTGGCATGGATGCCAATCGCCGAGGCAATATCATGGCCAGAACCCGCATGACCATCCTTTATGATCGGTCGGCTGCCTGGCAAGGATTAGTCATTGGATCCAGCAACAAATCCGAGTTATTACTAGGTTATGGAACCTTGTTTGGGGACCTGGCGTCAGCCGTTAATCCTCTTGGAGACCTATACAAAACCCAAGTTCGACAGCTAGCCACAGCCATTGGCGTACCTCCGGTCATCATTGAGAAGGAGCCCTCGGCCGATTTGATCCCTGGCCAGACCGATGAGGGTGATCTTGGTTTTAGCTACGCTGACGTCGATCAGATATTATATTTGTTAGTGGACAGACGTTTTTCTCCGGAAGAAGTTGAAGCGGCCGGTTATGAAGCCGAATTTATCCAAAATGTGCTCAAAATGGTCAATTCTTCACACTTCAAGCGAAGACCTCCAGTTATTGCAAAAGTGAGTGAGCGGACGATTGGGCATGATTTTCGGTATTTGCGTGATTCGGGTCTTTAAGCTTCAGTCCAATAGCAACAACGAGAATCCAGGAAGCGATCTATGAATCGTAACGCTTTGTTACTGATTTTCTTGACCAGCCTATTGGGTTTCCTGGTCTTATCTCCTGCCGCAAACTCTAGCAGCCAGACAATCCCTGACTGGCATGAATCGGTGGATCCCTGGGTCCTCGATGCGGCCATTGCTGCAAATGAGGCTGAATTTATCATCTTTCTTAGCGAACAAGCCGATTTAAACGAGGCTAAACAACTCACCAACAAGGTTGATAAAGGCACCTTTGTATTCGAGAAGTTAACGGCTATTGCCTCGTCGACCCAGCCACCGATTATCGCCGAGCTCGATAAGCTCGGCGCAGATTACCGTCCTTTTTGGGTAGCCAATATGATATGGGTTCAGGGCAATTCCGATGTGCTANNTGGGCAAGGCGCCGTCGTTGGTGGTCAAGATACCGGCTACGAATGGAGCCACCCGGCATTGGCAAAAGCTTATCGCGGTTATGATCCAAATGGTATCGACCATAACTACAATTGGCATGACGCCATTCATAGCGGTTCTGTGAATTGTGTCCCAGATTCTCAAGTTCCGTGTGACGGTCACGGGCACGGCACACACACTATGGGAACGATGGTAGGCGATGACGGGATTGGTAATCAGATAGGCATGGCCCCGGGAGCCAAATGGATCGGTTGCCGGAATATGAACGATCAAGGAGTCGGAACGCCAGTGACATATAGCGAATGTTACCAATGGTTCATCGCGCCGACGGATTTGGCTGGGAACAACCCTGACCCAGCAAAAGCCCCAGATGTCATCAACAACTCATGGTCTTGTCCAGTTAGTGAAGGATGCACTGATCCGACTATCCTACAAACCGTTGTTGAGAATGTGCGGGCGGCAGGCATTTTATCCGTCCACTCGGCCGGAAATAGTGGACCAAACTGCGAGACGATCAACACTCCGGCTGCTATCTATGATGCCTCTTTTTCGGTCGGAGCAACTACCAGCCAGGATGTAATTTGGTTAGGGAGCAGTCGTGGGCCGATTAGTATTGATGGCAGTAACCGGCCGAAACCTGATGTGACCGCCCCGGGGCAGACGGTTTATTCGAGCATCCCTGGAGGGAACTATACGTATTTTACAGGCACAAGCATGGCTGGACCCCATGTCGCCGGGCTGGCAGCCTTGTTAATTTCTGCCCAACCATCCCTGGCTGGAGATGTAGATTCTCTAGAAATGACTATATCGCAATCTGCAATTCCAAAGACAATTGATCAAACTTGCGGAGGTATCCCGGGTAGCGAGGTCCCCAATAATACCTATGGTTACGGCCGTATTGACGCTGTCAGGGCACTTGGGCTGGCTTTGGAAATAGCACCGAAGGTTTATTATCCTTTCGTGTCGGTCAGTCCAGGTAGTTATTAATCTTTGAGCCGTAAAACATGAGGACCCATAAATAAAGGTCACATATCACACATCACAGTTTGGCTTTTAACGATGAATTGCGTTGTTTTTGCAGGGGGCAAGCCAGGACCAGATGACCCGCTATATCCATACACGCAAGGGAAGCCTAAAGCCTTGCTTCGTATCGGTGATAAAACCCTGTTGGATTACGTCGTTTACGCCTTGCAAGAAGCTCAAAGTATAGAGGAAATCTTGGTTGTGGGCATCGACCAAGGACACGAACTAGAGTTGAGGGATCCAATACATTGGATATCGGATCAGGGTAGTTTGTATGCCAATGGAATGGCGGCCGTGGATTGGATAGAAAAAAATTGGCCGAATTCAGGCCACACCTTATTTAGCACGGCTGATATTCCGGCCCTTAATGGATCAGTTGTCGATAGGTTTGTGACCTCCTGTAGGCCATTTGATCGATCACTCTATTACTGCTTCGTAACCCAAGAATCGCTAGAAGCAAGGTATCCCGGATCAAGGAGAACGTATGTGCGTTTAGGCGACTGGCGAGTGGCCGGAGGAGATATGATCGTATCCAGACCAGAGTTAGCTAAAGAGCGGCGCGATCTCATGGATGCGCTGATTAGCGGGCGCAAGCACCCTTGGAAGATCGCCCAAATCGTCGGCTTAGGAACCCTAGTGAAGTTATTACTGAATCGTCTTGACCTTTCCGAGGTCGAACAAACGGCTTCACGCGTTATTGGTCAGCCAGTAAAGGTCATGGTGTCGCCAGATGCCGAATTAGCAATGGATGTGGATAAACCACATCAATTTGAGATATTGCGTGATAGTATGACTTCTAGGTCCGGTTGACCCCATTAGAATGACCAAATACTCTGTGCTATACTATGCCAGACTCGCCTGCTGGGAGGAGAGTTAACCGAATGTTGTCATGACCTGAAATCATCCCCAACATTGACTCTGTTTTTCTAAAGAAACATCGCCAAGAACACTGATGTAGGGCAATGGGATTCAGATGACGAAGCGCCTTTACTACGATAACGCCTATTGTGTAGCTTTTCAAGCAAAGGTTATCGACCGTTTAGTGCTTGACAACCATCAAGCGGTGATTCTCGATCAGACCTGTTTTTACCCTTCTTCAGGAGGGCAACCACATGATACTGGCCGTATCAACGGCGCTCAGGTCGTCGACGTTTACGTTCGAGAGTCTGATAACGCGGTGGTCCATATTATAGATGATAACGTCATGTCGGATCATTCCAAGGGGGAGATAGATTGGAAACGTCGCTTTGATCATATGCAACAACATACGGGCCAGCACATTTTATCCCAGGCATTTGTTCGAATTGCCAAAGCACCGACCTTGAGCTTCCATCTTGGTGCCGACATTGCGACCATCGATTTACCGAAAGATGGTCTGACTCCCAAGCTTGTCGAAGAAGCAGAAATACTGGCCAATGAAATCGTCTGGGACGATCGACTGATACATAGTCGGTATGTCGGCCAAGAAGATATCGAAGAGATTTCCCTTAGAAAAGTACCAGATTTGAATGGCGATCAGTATCGGCTGATTGAGATTGAGGATTTTGATTTATGTGCCTGTGGTGGTACACATGTATCGCGAACAGGCGAAGTTGGGATCATCAAAATCGTCAAGTCAGAAGGGAGGGGAGATGAGCTTCGGATCGAATTTCACTGCGGCCGGCGGGCCCTTAATGACTATAGAGAAAAAAACAAGGTCTTGAATAATTTATCAGCCGAATTTACGACCAGCTTCAAGGAATTGGAGAGCTCTGTTGCGCGCCTGCGCGCCGAAGCGAAGGCTTCCAGAAATTCGTTAAAAAGAAAAACTAAACAACTCATTGCCTTCGAGGTAGAGGAAATGCTGCGCAGTGCACGAGCGGACGAGGATGCGCTTACGGTCATAACGAAGATCTTTCTCGATCGAGATCTCGAGGAAATACGTATGATGGCCAACCAAATCGTTCGTAACCCGAACTGCGTCGCCTTATTTGGTCTGACAGGAAAGAGAGACCAACTGGTCTTTGCTTCGTCGGAGGGAATTAGGATAGGTATGGATCAGGTTCTGGCCCAAGTCTTACAAAAACTTGAAGACGGATCAGGTGGAGGTTCGGCAAAGTTTGCCCAGGGTAGCGGCTTGGCAGCCAATACTCAACTGTTGCGGCAAGCACTCGAAGAGGCTCAAGAAATTGTGATCAAATCTGAGGGTTTGACTATTTAACCTGTTATGGAAGAAATCGCAGACGGCATCTTTGTCGAAACCGAGTATGAGGGCGTCAACGTGGCGGCGATCATCACTGGTGAGGGCGCTATCTGTATTGACGCGCCGTCCTACCCCCGGGATGCCAGAGATTGGGTGGTTCAAATTGAACACCTTCACCCTCGTAAAATCCGGTATGTCATCTTGACAGATGGAAACGGAGATCGGCTTCTCAACACCCGTTGGCTAAATGCCCCGATTGTGGCACACCAGGAAGTGGCCGAAATGCTTCAAGGTTACGACAAACGCTACCCGTTTCCAATGATCGACAGCCTGGGTAAGCGAAATCCTCAACAAGCGAAAGATTTTGCCAACGGTCCAGTTGATGGGGTGTCGATCAGTTTTACAAAAGATATGTCAATGCTTTCTTCCAAGAATGGAATCACCTTACATCACAAACCAGGGCCTACCAGGGGTAGTATTTGGGTTGAAGTGCCTGATGACCGCATTCTTTTTACCGGTGACAGTATCGTAAATGACACTCAACCTTATTTGGAGGCGCTGGAATGGCAGGATTGGATGGATAGTCTGGAAAGATTGATCGCTCGCCAAGGGCAATTAGATTTGATTATTCCCGGCCGGGGTGAAGTTACCGATTTTAGCGCAGTGACGCCCATGATAGACTATTTAGACCAGATGAAAGCTTTGGTCCTTAACCATCTCAATGAAGGCCAGGCTCGCGATGACCTGATTCATTTGACATATCAGTTTTTGGCCGATTTTCCTCCCGAGACTTCTCCCAAGGAATGGAGTCGCTGCCAGGTCCTGAAAGGCTTGGAGAGAATCTATGACCAGATAACCACCAGCAAAATTCCAAATAATGAGAAGATGAATCACAATACTTAAAAGAAATGGGAAGGATGGCGCCAGGTCTTTGGGGTAATGGAAAATGACGACAAATGCGCATACTGCTGCTGATGCATTGATAAAGGTACCGTTTTTCTCCAATTTACGTCGTAGCGAGGTTAGCGCGCTCGCCGAACGTTTGATTATCCGGCGTTTTGGACCAGACCAGATCATATTTCATCATGGAGATCCGGCTGGATTGTTGTACATCATTACCAACGGTAAAGTCAAGATATCCCATTCTTCGGCCGATGGGCAAGAAGCCGTCTTGGCCATATTGGGTACCGGCGATTTCTTCGGAGAACTGGCGCTCCTGGATGATTCGCCGCGATCTGCCACGGCTGAATCGATTGAGATAACTGAAACCCTGACCTTACACCGGGATGATTTTTTGAATTTCCTAGACAGCAATCCCGATTTTGCCCGGCATGTCTTGAATATATTGGCTCGTCGAATTCGCCATCTCAACAAACAAATAAGTGATATCTTTTTCCTCGACTTACCGGCGCGTCTGGCGCGGATACTCCTTTTACTCGCCGATCAGCACGGCCGGCAAGGGGAGCAAGGAATCACGATTGCCCTCTCGCTCACCCAAACTGACCTAGCTGAGATGACCGGTGCGACCCGGGTAAGCATCAACAAAGCATTAGGCCGGTTTCGTCGGGCCAACTGGGTTCAGGTCAGGGGTCGACAATTAACGATTCTCGATCGGGATGCTTTGCAGAATCTAATTGAAATCTCAGGTGGATAAAAGGAGTATGAATGACGATGGTTGCACGTGAAACGTATACGGTCGAAGTCGCCGGACTCACCCGCCATTTTCCCCTATTTGAAGTCGCTCCGGGCGTTCGAATCGCCATTTTTAACATGCTTGGCGATACCTATGTGATCAAGGCGGCTGCTACTGCTTTGGCCGAACGGTTAAAAGATGTTCCTGCTGATGTTCTGGTAACGGCCGAAGCCAAGAGCATTCCCTTGATCTATGAAATGAGTGCTCTCATGGGTTTGCCCTATGTTGTCCTTCGAAAAACATATAAGTCGTATATGGGTGAGGCGTTATCTGCCGAAACGGTATCCATCACCACAGGCAAAACTCAACAATTATTTCTTGACGAGAAAGATCAGGGGCTCATTACGGGAAAGGATGTCATCTTGGTCGACGATGTAATTAGCACTGGTAGCACCCTGAATGGCATGAAACAATTGATAAAAGCATCGGACGGAAATATTAGTCGCATTGCCACAGTTTTTACCGAGGGGAATGCCCATTGGGATGGCGTTATTTCCCTTGGCAATTTGCCAATCTTCAGTGAATGAAAGCCGCCACGCTTTCGATATACGGTCACCTTTTTTCTTCAATTGCCGAGGATATGGGTGTCACCTTAGAACGTTCTGCTTATAGCCCCAATATCAAGGAGCGCTTGGACTTTAGCTGTGCCATATTTCTTGGCGACAGCCAAATGTTGGCTCAAGCGGCCCATATTCCAGTCCATCTTGGCGCAATGCCAGACTCTGTCAAAGCTGCCATCCGCCGATGTGCACCCTTTGAGCCTGGTGATGTGGTGATTGTTAACGATCCCTATTTGGGCGGAACTCATCTTCCGGACATCACTATCATTTCGCCCGCCTTTGTCAAAGAG
>DOXE01000323.1 GCA_003519205.1 Chloroflexota bacterium | reverse complement strand
CCCTCCTGCACGCTGTTGATGATCTGCAACTCTGCCACGCGCTGCTGCTCAGCTTCGAACAGGCGCTGAGTCTCATCCAATAGTCGTGCATTTTCCAGGGCGACGCTCATAGAAGAGGCGAAAGTTTGCAGGAGGCGGACATCGGATTCGTCGAACGCATTTTCCTCCTCGACATTCTGCAGGCTCAGGATGCCTGTTACCTGGCAACCAACCAGCATGGGCACACCAAGCCAGGATTTGGCCCTTCCTCCCTGCAGTTCAATCCCTAATTCCTCGACTTTCGCCGCCATATCATCCTGAATGAGCAGCGGCTTCCGTGTCCTTATCACAAACTCGGTTATGCCGTTTCCAGTGCGGCGTCGCAACGACTTGCTGTCTATCTCTTCTCCTTCACCAAAAATATTAATTTCAACCTCGTCTCTCTCGGCATCATGCAAAGCCATGAAGAAACTGCTCGAATCCATCAGTCGAGAAGTGTGGTGATAAACGGTATTCATAATCGAACGCATGTCCGTCAGAGACGTTAAAGCTTGTCCCATCTCATTGAGTATGGCCATCTCATCGGCCTGCGACTGAGCTGTCTGGCTGATGATAGCCAGTTCTTCAGCCCGATGAACTGTTTCGCTTAATAGCCGCTGACCTTCTAGAGTTGAGGCCAGTAACGAAGCAACCTGAAGGAGCAGCCTTTCATCACGGTTATCGAACGCGTTGGGTTTACTATGGCCAACATTCAAGGTGCCGAATGTTTGGCCGCCAGCGGTTAGGGGAGCAACCATGAATGATTCAATTCCTGGTAGGCTCTTATCGCCCGACTGTTTCATTGAGACGACCCGTTTCTCCTCGACGGCCATCGTCAAAATTGATCCTTTGGTAGATGGAACATCTCCAACCTTAGTTACGCCTTTTTTCCCGTGGAGTGCAAAGACTTTGAATCTTTCCTTGTTACTACTAAGTACCGCAATGCTAATGCGGGTAGCGGGGATGATCTGGTCCGTTTTGATGGCCGTAATCTTGTATATATCATCAAGGGTCGACGCGCTGGCCAATGCCTGGCTTAATTCATTGAGAACGGCCAGTCTTTTGGCTTGTTCCTCAGTCTCGGCCAAGGCTCGCTCAGTCTGTTCCGCCAGACGTAGTTTCTCGAGATGTGAGCTAAGCTGTTGGGCTACGGCCGCCACCAATTCGGTGGCTTCTTCGTCTAAATCTTTCGCCTCGGCTACTTCTAACCGTCCAATCATTTCTCCTCGGACCGTCAATGGGTGGGCCAACATCGCTTCATCAGGTATATCACCATTTGGCTGGGCGATTAGCGGGTCTACCCGGCTTTGATCGTATGAATAGCCGCCACGATGAGGTTGTTGTTTAAAAAGATATTCCTCCCAAACTTCGCGGGTCAAGCGACGGGTGGCCTCTTCAGCTTCGGCGCGATAATAATCTGCTTCGGCCAGGAGCCGCAGACTCTCGACATGTATGGCTACTTGCTCTGCAACAGCAGTCACTAATTCCCGCTCATCCCGGGACCAATTCCGATTTTTATCTCCATCGACCTGGAGCGAGCCCACCGTTTCACCCGTAACGAGAATCGGTGCCGAAACAGTATTACTACCGGTATAGTCCGACAATGGTTGGTCCAGGGACTTTATGTTATTGGCCTCGAAGGAAAATCCAATATATTCACTGCGCTCCACTGCATTCAGAAAATCTTGCCAGCGTCTACGGGTTATTCGGCGGGCACGGTTCTCAATTTCAGCACGAGCTGCAGTTGCCTCGGCCACCAAATGCGCATTCTGAACGGCGATAGCCAACTGGCCGGCCACTGCTTCTAATGCAGGTAAGTTTTGGGCGGTGAGCTTCCCGGTTTCGTCGCTATGTAAATCAAGAATTCCCACCAGTTGATCGCCCAGGAGCAACGGCATAGCTATCTCCGAGCTGGTATCTGGTAAATAGGGATTCGGTTGGTATTCTTTGCTAGTAGCGGTGCTAGCGACGACAAGGGTTTGTTTTTCTAGCGCCGCTGTGCCTACGATTGAGCCAAATCCTATCGGCAGGCGTTGGTTCTGATTAACCAGAGCCCGGCCAATGTTACCTGTTCCAGCGCGTAGTATTAGATTTCGTCCTCCAGAGTCTAAAAGGAAAACCTGGGCGTAGTACAGCTCAAAGCTGGAACGAATTAATTCAACTGCCTGGGCCAACATCTCTTCCAGGTTGCCGACCTGGGTCATGGTATGCCCAACTTCCACTGCCCTGTCGAGGTCTCGTTCCCTGACCGTTACTCGTTTTTCTAAGGAGCTAACTAGGTCTTCCAGTTGTCTTTTTGTTTCTTGCAAACGGTCTTCACGACGACCTACCAAAGCGGCAAACAGACCCAAAAACAGGGGTGCAGTGTCAATTATCCAGAGTAGAGGTTCGAAATAATGAATGGCAAAGGCGGTCGATAGGCTAATAGGGATACCGTTCTCTAAAAGAACGATAAATGTACCCGCAGTTGGGAACAACAGACCAAAAGTTACCCCAAAAATTGCATAGCGGATCGTGTAATAATAACTTGACTTGTTATCAACGCCGGCGCTTGGCTTGGTTGGTGTTTCGTTCATTGAGGACCTATTCATTCACCATTGGCGGACGACCATTTTTCTTCCGACCTTTCCTGGGCCGTTCGTCATCAGGTTGTTCAGCTCTTATTCGTTTGTTGAGCAAAGGGGTTGTCGCTGGCCAGGCAGCTACACCGATCTGCACGCTCGTGCGTTTAGCACTCAAGGCTTTTCCGAGCTCTGCAGCCGCGACCTGGAGTACAC
>DOXE01000213.1 GCA_003519205.1 Chloroflexota bacterium | reverse complement strand
CTTGCTGTCTCTAAATTTCAAGGCGTTGCCGAGGCAGTACCGTCGCTACATGTTGCCGCACTGCTTGCAGACGAAGCCCCACCTTCCGAGATTGCAATTAGCATGCTAGGCATGAATCTAGGGGGGTTGACGCTATATGGAATCGACCCCAAGCTCGACCAAGCGGCGCGAGAATATAATCTCGTCGACGGCCGGTTTCTCACAGGAGACTTAGATGCTCGGGAGCTTTTATTAGTCAATTCGTTTGCTGAAAAAAACGAATTGGAATTGGACGATTGGATAGAAGTTGTGACGGAAGCTGGTAGTGAAGCGTTGCGCCTGGTAGGCCTCATTGCTCAGGAAGGCCCAGGCCGGCTCAATAATGGTGCTTTTGGGGTAATTCCCCTTGAAACAGCACAGGATTTCTCTGATCGCCCGGATGTGCTGGATCAGATTGATGTCGTCGTAAATCCGGAACACAATTCTTCAACGTCCATCGAATCTATCAAAACGAATCTCCAGACCCAGCTTGGCGAGGAATACTCAGTCATTTACCCGGCCGCCCAGGGCGAACGCATGACTCAGATGTTGGGTAATTACCAAATCGGCCTCAATTTCATGAGTGGCATGGCCTTATTTGTCGGTGCTTTTTTGATTTACAATGCCTTCTCGATGAGCGTGATAGAGCGCACAAGAGAAATGGGCATGCTCAGAACGATCGGCATGACCCGCTCGCAAGTCGTCCGCCAGGTCTTGACTGAATCCTTGGCTCTTGGCCTGATTGGTGCCTTACTCGGCGTCGCACTCGGCATTTTGTTAGCCGTAGGTTTGGCAAACTTGATGGGTTTGTTGTTGTCACAGGAAGTTGGCATTGACCAGATACCGCCAAACCTGGTCATATGGAGCATTCTGGTCGGGATCCTGGTGACACTGGCTGCAGCTACCATTCCAGCCTGGCAGGCTGGACGAATATCTCCCATGGAAGCTGTACAAATTCGCGGCCGCTCCAAAGACAGCTGGATCCTTCGTTACGGATGGTGGGTGGGTTTAGCCTTGCTACTCGTTGCTGGTTTCTTGTTATTCTGGAACCCTTTTCCAGAGGACACCCAGTTCCGGTTGGGGAGTGTGGCCGTGGTAGCCCTGTTTTTGGGCGGCACATTGATCATTCCTGCATCTGTCGCCCTTTGGCAAAGAGTGATGCGCCTGACAATTTGGGGCGTTTATGGCTATAGCGGCCAAATAGGCAGCCTGAATGTCAAAAGATCCAAACTAAGGACAACCTTAACGGTTGCCGCGTTGATGGTCGGCGTAGCCATGATGATTGTGGTATGGGGAATGACTGAGTCTTTCAAGGGTGATTTAGTTTCGTGGCTGGATGGTTACATCGGGGGTGATATCTATATCTCCTCGAAGGTGAAAATGCGCCGCTTACTATGGGGCCGATTGGCAGCGATAGAAGGCGTTAATTCCGTTTCTCCAGTACGCTACCTCGAAATTGAATGGCAAACGCCAGACAAACGTCGAGAGGATGTTACCTTCATGGCAGTCGAACCAGCGGCATACGATCGGGTAACATCGTTTCTCTTTAGTCGGATTCCGGAGAATGGTGATCCACTGCAAGCCATGATGGCCCTCGCAGAGGGTAACACAGTATTTATTTCAACTGTAGTGGCTGAGAAATATGATCTAGAACCCGGCGACACGATTACCCTCATGACCAAGTTTGGCGAGCACGAATTCAAGATCGCGGCCGTTGTGGTCGACTATTACAATCAAGGATTGGTTATTGATGGAAGTTGGCAAGATATGGAGCGGTACTTCCGAGTCAAGGATGCAAACATGCTCTTAGTGAAAGTCCAGCCAGGATACAGAGTAGAAGACGTACTAGAACGTATCGAAACCATTTTGGGTGACCGTTTTCATCTGACGGTTGAGAGTAATCAAAACCTGAAAGAGCAAGTAAACCAGTTGATGGGCCAAGCCTTTACCATGTTCGACATGTTAGCAGTAATAACCATGATAGTCGCTTTCCTGGGGATAACCAATACATTGACGATGAACGTCATGGAGCGCACCCAAGAGATTGGCATGTTGCGGAGTATCGGCATGACTCGTGGCCAAGTAGTCGGGATGATCATGGCTGAGGCGGGCTTGATGGGAGTCATTGGTGGGGCCATGGGCTTATTGTTTGGGCTTATCTTGTCCCGCATCCTGTTATTGGCTATGTCCGCTATGTCTGGTTATGAGGTTTCGTATTTGATGCCGGCTGCACGGGTTGCCCTAGGTCTAATGATTGCTATTGCCGTTGCCCAATTGGCGGCCATCCTTCCTGCAAATAGAGCAGCTCGCATAAGCATTTTGGAGGCTATCCACCAAGAATGACTTAATGAGTAAACTTCCACTTGCTCAGTTTTAGGTCTCGCAAACTTCACGAGTTGCAGACGCTACTTTGTGACCAGACTCCATCAAGCAACTGCTGATTAAAAAGTCTTGGCTTTGTTGCCTTCAAAATTATCCTGGCTCTTCGATAGTGTCAGCTAAGAGCGCCAGCGCTGCCTGAGCGGGTTGGGCTCCATGGTAGCTACCTTGAATCACCTTCGATTCATTAATCAAAACCAAAGCCACATGCCCACTCGTATCGGGCACCCGGTAGGCTTTAAAGATGACGCCGTTCCAGTCAGGCAGGATGATGATATGATCGGCCGGATCATGCCCAGATGGGATCTGCTTCGCAGCCTCTTTATAGGCTTTTCGCATGATATTCTTGGCAGTTCCCCGCAGGAGCCGAGGGACGATCCGCAAATCGGCCACACTGGCAATTAAGACCTGATCGGGGCTTGGATATACTTCCCTGACGGCTTGAATGACCTCCCCCACAATAAATACCGTCAGGTAGCTGTGGAAAATTAATAAGAACGCGCCACCTACGTTTTGGGAATTAATTGGCCGTTCGCTGACCACGGCTTTCAACGAAAAGGGTGGTGCTGGTGTCCCGTCGGCTAAAAACATCATGTACCTCTATCCGTTCAGGNNAGTAACCATATTTGATTATAAATAGCTTAATTGGGCAACCGTAAATTTACGAGTTTCTTGCGGTGGCAACACCCCCAGCAAATGCCAGCACGGACTGGGTCATTTGCTGAAAGCCGGGATTATCGGCTTCCACTAGCCCATGATCCGTTTCCAGCTCCTCATAAGTAATAGGCCCGGGAAGTCGCTGTAACATCTGGCGAGTTCGAGCCGGCCTAACGGCCTGATCCTGGGTCCCCTGAATGATCAATGTAGGCACCTGAATTTGAGCTGCGGCCCGCTCTGCAGCCCGCCCTACACCAAGCACCTGGTCTACAAAGCGCGCTGGCACAGACAATTGGCGCAAATTTTCTTGCACTTGAGGGTCTTCCAGATCGAGCTCAGGTATCAATCCTCCAAAAAATTCGCCAATACGAGCATCTGAAAAGTTGGCTTTCTTGAAGGGTTGGGGGCGTGGCAATAGATGCTTGACAACTTGCCAAATGATATGGTGAAACGTATTGCCAATACGTAAGAAGGGCGCCAACAGGATAAGCTGATCTGGGGAGGTGCCGGCAGCCACATTTAGGGCAACTGCAGCGCCCATGGAGTATCCGACAAGTATGATTGGGTGATGTTTTGCCTGAAGGTTAACCAGGGCTAAACGAGCTGCCTCGAGCCATTCCTGATAACGACGATCGAATAAGGTATCTATTTGCTGGCCAAAGCCTGGCAGTAGGAGGCCTTGCACCGTCCAGCCTGCCTGATGAAGTTCCCGNNCCCTCCCAAAAAAACGGTTGGTGCTCGTCGCCGGCGAACATGCCTAACGACGCGATGTTTAAATCTGACATATCCTGGCCCATGTGCTGGTCATAAGGGTCATTAGGCCAATTGGGAATCCAACGCTTTAATTGCCGTTTCTGACTCGTCCATTTCATCGATCAGCGCCAGCAGATCCTCATTGGAGGGAATATCGCTCATCGAATTGCCATAGTGAACATAGCGGGCTATCCCTTTTTTATCCACCAAGACCTGGGCTGGCATCCGGCCAAATTTGAATAGTTTAATTTCCTGACCATACAATTTCAACACTTGATGTTTGGGGTCAGGTAAGCCAATGAAGGGTAAGCGATGCTTGGTGAAATAGGCAGCAAACTTCTGCGCGTCCTCCGGTCCGATGACCAGGACGGCCACGTCGCGCTCTGTAAATCGATCGAGGTCTTGACGCAACTGCGCCATGTGCGCGCGGCAGAATGGTCAAGTAAAGCCCCTATTGAAGACNNTATTGATGCTAACTTTTGACATAGTTTAAACTCCTCATATTAATTACTAATGGATATGATAACATGATTTCAGATAATTGTCAATATTTTGTAAAAGTTTTGTTCTAGTATTTTAAAGAAGGTGAGAGCTGCCAGGCAACGAATGGCCTGACCAATCAGGCGTCTATTTGGTATATTAGGGGTTTAGTTGTTCTGCGACTGGCCAAGTCATTTGGCGGCAGCTTGTGGGTAGCGGGCCGTTCCAAAGAGGCGCAATTTGTTGCCACCAGATGTGTGTTGGGTAACCATTGAAGGGGCAATCACGGCCAGTTTGGCTGGTACGGCCCCCAGTCCGGCGATAATCCGGCCGCAATTAGCCGAGAAGCCCAGCAAGCCCAGGTGGTTCAGGCTACGTTAGAAATGCTCAACGCCATGTCCGATAGAGGAGGATAACCAGCTCAAAATTGAGTCTATGGAGGGCTCCGCTTTTGGCGTAAACAGCCTCACGACCCAATTTTCTTCAAATACTATACAATTACTTGAATTATCTACAAAGTGTATATAATTCTTGTGTCGCACCTTTTGGTATCACTACACCAAACCGTGGTTGATTAACACCACCTTTCAATCAAAGCTAATAGCTCTTTAGAAGGCCGCCCACGTCGTATTGGAGGTGTCCAGCGAGGTGGCGGCACACGGAACGTTAACAATTCATCGACTGTCCATGGATGATCGGTCAAAGCAGCTACCATGGCAGGGGTGCGCTGTACCCACCGGTAATGGTGCCGGCCAACCCAGAGCCGTACGCGCAGGCTGTGGTGAACATCGCACATGTTGTAGAAACAACCAACGATATACATGCCGGCCGTCAAGGTCTTTGGCTGTTGGGCCAAGGTCCGGGTGCGCCGGGTTAGCCAAGAAAGGCGCAGGCGGAAAGTGGCATTAAGCCGCTCGATATAGGCGGTGTTGATGACGCCAGTGGCCTTTTGACTGGCTTGCCGCAGCCATTCAATTTGGCGTGGGCAGCCCTGGACGGTACGCCGTTCGATGTGGAAACCATCAGCCATTCGTTGCTTGACTACTTGGACAATGGCGATATCTGGCCAAACAAATAGTTGTGGTCGCCCTACTTTTCCTAAGCGAGGCACCGGGCTGCGAAACGCCTGTTGGAAGGCCTGGACATAGCTAGGCAACCCATCCACCGCCAGCAGCAATGGTCGACAGAGGGCTACCGCTCGGATACGACCAGCCAACTGCCGAATCAGCCGCTTATCACGTTGGACACCAATCACGCCGCCCAGCCAGAGTCGGGTTTGAACCATGATGGCCATGGCCATCCAAACGAAGCCACCCTGGACTTTGACCTTGATTTCATCAGCTTGGACTTGTTGTAGGTCCAATTGGCTTTGGCCAATCAGGTGGTCATGCACACTTTCACAGTGGATGCCGGACCGTTGCCACCACTTTTTGACGGTTCGCTCATCCAAGCCAAAAGCTTTGACAATAGCTTGCAGCGGACAGCCATAGGCCAGTAGGACAATCACCCACATGACGATTTTAGGGTCGGTTCGTAACCGGTAAAACAAAGTTCCCTTGGTCACGGCAAAGCTCTTACCACACACGTGACAGATACATCGCTTCTCTTTCTGACTGTGGACACCGATGTTACCTTGGCCAACTTGGCCTCTAGCCGGACAGTCGATATTGGGGCAAAATAGTTGTTCCGGGTTAATTGTGCTTCCTACTGGTATTCGTTTTCGCAAACTTTCCAGTATGCACGATGAACCCGTTTGTGCAACTTCTGCTTTTTTAATGTTCAACCACGATTT
>DOXE01000423.1 GCA_003519205.1 Chloroflexota bacterium | reverse complement strand
CCTCTTCAATCTCATCAGTGGTCAGTATAAGCCTAGCTCCGGAAGCGTGTTGTTCAACGGAGACGACATTACCTCTCTGGATCCGGCCAGCCGGACCAAATTGGGCATCGGCCGGTCCTTTCAGCTTACCAATATCTTCCCGACCTTGAGCGTAATTGAAAACGTTCGTCTGGCACTGCAGTCCAAAGCCGATGTTGGTATGAATTTCTGGCGTCACTGGCGCTCCTACCCGGAGTTGGAGGATCGTGCCTANNGAAGAGGTGCCGGCCATTTTAGAGATCATCCAGGATATCAAGGCGGCTCAAAACCGGACGATTCTGCTGGTGGAACACAAATTCGATATGATCATGACCGTATCCGACAGTATTGCCGTACTTAAAGAGGGGCGGTTGATCTGTGACGACACTCCCGAGGCGGTGTCTAAAAACGAAGAGGTTCAGGCTGCTTACCTGGGAGGAGGCGTCAAGCATGGCTGATTCCATTTTGTCTCTAAAAGAAATTCACACCTATATTGCCCAGCATCATATCCTGCAGGGAGTAACCTTTGATGTTTCCGCCGGACAGCCCACGGTGCTTTTGGGACGCAATGGGGCCGGGAAATCGAGCACATTGCGAGCCATCATCGGCCTAAATCCTGTTACGTCCGGTGAGATACGTTTCTCCGGGCATACTATTCAGGGCCGCAAGCCTTATGAAATCGCCCGTCTGGGAGTTGGGTATGTCGCTGAAGATCGGGCTGTGTTCTACAACCTGACAGTAGAAGAAAACATGCGAATTTCCATGTTCGAAGAGAATACGCAAGCGTTGGAACGCTTGGAAACGGTGCTTGAGCTTTTCCCTGATCTTAAAAAACTTTGGCGTTGCAATGCAGGACTCCTTTCGGGAGGCCAAAAGCAAATGCTGGCCATCGGNNGAATCGCTGATACAGATCAAAAATCACACCACCATCATCCTGGTGGAGCAGAATTTCCATCTGGCCAGCATGGTGGGAACGGATTACTTTATTTTAGACGACGGTCGTGTGGTGCATCAAGGACTCATGCAGGATCTTGAAGATGATCAGGAGTTAAAGCAGAAGTACCTGGGGATTGGATAGCGGAACGTGTGTGGGTGAATTATCGAAAATCACGAATCGAGCATCCAATTTTTGTTTTATCAGGGCTGATGGAAAAGGAATATATGAATTCAGAAGCAGCATCAGGTGAGTTGGAGTTAAAATCAGGTTTTAATGCCAAAACATGGGCGATTCGGATAGCTTCGGTTGCAATTTGGTTTTTACCGCTAATTTGGATTGACCCGACGACTTATATTGTCCTCACGACAGCTGGTTTGGCCTTTGGGATGCTCTTATTTATGGTGGCCGCTGGCATGACCATCATCTTCGGGCTGATGGACGTGCTCAATATGGCTCATGGTGCCTTATTTGCTTTGGGGGCTTACTGTGGGGGATATTGGCTTCTTAACCTGCTCGAAAAATTTGGCTGGGTCGCATACGGTACCGCCACTCAGAGCATCGGCAGTATCCTGCTGGCTATTTTTGTGGGGGCGGTCGCGGGTGCCCTGCTGGGATTTATTGTGGAACGGGTCATCATACGCGGGGTGTACGGCGACCATCTTAAGCAGATCATGATAACCATGGGCGTTTTGTATGTGATGACGGAGGTAACGAAAATTATCTGGGGAGCCAACCCGGAAGTCGTTTTAGTTCCCACCATGTTCCAGGGAAGCTACGATATTTTCGATGTGATCGTAGGCAAGTTCAGATTGGCGGCTATTATCGTCGGCGTGGCGATGTTTGCGGGCATCCAGCTGATCCTTATGAAAACCAAACTGGGTCTCATCGTGAGAGCAGGCGTCGAAAATAGAGAGGCAGTTCAAGCAGCCGGTTATAACATCGGCCGCATTTTTACCGGCGTGTTTACCGTCGGGGCCGCCCTGGCGGGCGTCGGAGGTACGATGTGGTGCATTTTTCAGGAACAGGTCTATCCCGAGATTGGTCTGGAAAATATTATATTTGCTATGATTGTCGTAATCATTGGAGGTCTGGGTTCGGTCACGGGAAGCTTCCTGGGAGCAATCATCGTGGGACTGTCCTTTAACTACGTGTCCTTTCTGTTGCCTAAATTGGCCTTGGGCGTCAATATACTCATAATGGCAACCATACTGCTAATCCGACCGTGGGGTTTAATGGGAAAGCAGTAAATAATCAACCGCGAATTCAACTATACGAATCCAGTCCAGCACCGACGAAGCGAAATGAGCGTGCAGAATGAATAATGATATAACGCCGGTTCAACATGCTCGGTTAATGGAACATCAAACCAAGTACACCAGGCCGTCTTTTTGGATCCAAGCTTTTCTGGTAGTCGTCTTGATTGTGATACCCTTTATGCCGTCATTTAGGGTAATGGATATGGCAGCCAAAATTATGATTTTCACTGTGGTCGTGGCGTCCTATGATCTGATTCTCGGCTATACAGGTCTGCTCTCGTTTGCCCATGCGATGTTCTTCGGCATTGGTGCATATTCAATTGCGCTGCTATGCTATCATTCAGGGACACCCCAGTGGTACCATCTAATTCTGGCCACATTCGCAGCCTTGATTGTGAGTATGTTTCTGGCTTTGGTGCTAGCCTTTTTCTCGCTCCGGACCAAAGCAATCTTCTTTGCTATGTTGTCCCTTGCTCTTGCGGATTTTTTTCACATCCTGGGTATGACGTGGAGTGATTTGACCCTTGGCGAGGATGGTATCACGTTTAGTCTGCCAGGAATTTTTAATGTAAAATGGTCGGGGATTCATCTTCTGGGCATTCACATAACCCCNNCGCGACAATGAGCAACGGTCTACCGCCCTGGGTTTTAAAACCTTCCGTTATCAAATCTACTCCATTGTTTTTGGTTCATCGATTGCTTCTCTGGGAGGAATATTGTTTGCCGTGTGGTTACGATTCGTAGATCCGGAAAGTGCTCTAGGCGTATTCAGTATGGTTGACTATTTACTGATGGTCATTATCGGGGGCCTGGGAACCTTATACGGCAGCATAATTGGTGCGACATTTTTCATGGCCACACAGGCGTGGCTGCCGGACTTACTCAAAGGAATTGCCGCCCTGTTCCCTGATTACGAGTTTATCCACCGCGTGGCTGAGCGCTGGATTGCCTTTCTCGG
>DOXE01000095.1 GCA_003519205.1 Chloroflexota bacterium | reverse complement strand
TACAAGGACCTGCAGGATATCATCGCCATCCTTGGTATTGACGAATTGAGCGAAGATCAAAAGATCTTGGTGGCCAGAGCGCGAAAGATCGAACGATTCTTAGGCCAGCCCATGTTCGTGGCCGAAAAATTCCATGGTTTGAACGGCGAGTACGTGCCGACCAGGGAGACAGTCCGTGGTTTCAGGGAAATCCTAGATGGCAAACATGATGATTTACCTGAACAGGCTTTCTTCATGGTGGGCACGATCGATCAGGCGGTAGAGAAAGCGGAACGGCTACGAGCCGAAGTCTAATTACTCACGAGTGCTCCAATGCCTATTCAATGTGATATTGTTACTCAAGAACGAACTGTATTTAGCGAGCAAGTTGACTACGTCAGCTTGCCAGGGGTGGAAGGAGTAATGGGCATCTTACCTAACCACGCTCCTTTGCTCACAGCCCTGCAATTTGGTGAGGTCATGGTTCGCCAGGAAAAAGATGAACAATATTTTGCTATTGGCGGGGGATTCGCCGAGGTCCAGCCGGATCATGTGATTATCTTAGCCGATTCGGCCGAACAGGCTGAAGAAATTGACCTGGAGCGGGCAGAACAGTCGCGTATGAGAGCCGAAGAATTGATGAAGGAAGGTGTTTCGGTAGATGCTGCCCGCTACGCGCAAATCGAAGCAGCCTTAAGACGAGCCCAGATACGCATTGATGTCAGCATGAAACGAACTGGCAGACAGCCTCGCCGTCGAAGGGGCATGGCTGACCTTAGAAAAGAAGAAGAGGAAGAGAACTAAAGTTGGCCCTTTTTACGCCATACATCGCCATCGATCTTGGCACGATCAATGTTTTGGTCCATGAACAGGGTCGCGGAGTTGTCCTACAGGAACCGTCAGTCGTTGCTATCCGCGAGGATGACGACAAGACCACCATCGTTGAAGTCGGCCGGGCTGCCCGCGAGATGTATGGTCGCACTCCCGAAGAGATCGAGGTCATGCGGCCGTTGCGCGATGGGGTCATCGCCGATTACTTCGTCACTGAGGCCATGTTGCGTTACTTCATCGAAAAAGTCTCTGGTCGTTTCCATTTACGACGTCCAGTGGTGATGATCAGCGTTCCATATGGCGTGACCAGCGTGGAACGGAGAGCGGTGAAGGAGGCCGCTCTGGCGGCCGGTGCTCGAGAAGTACACTTAATCCCCGAACCGCTGGCGGCAGCGATCGGGGCTGGCCTGCCGGTTGGGACGCCAACGGGTAACATGATCGTCGACTTAGGTGGTGGTTCAACCGAGGCGGCCGTGGTGTCCATGAATGGCATCGTCTGCGCCGAATCGGTCCGTGTCGGCGGCGTTCACCTGGATGAAGCCATCATCAATTACACTCGCAAGAAATACAATCTGGTAATAGGCGAACCAACGGCTGAGGAGATGAAGATCAAGATCGGATCGGCTCGNNTTACTGACAGAGGAAGCTGGCGTACCAGCCTATGTGGCCGACAATCCGATTGCCTGCACAGCCATAGGAGCTGGTAAGGCCCTAGAAGAACTGCCCATCCTACAGCGTAGTATCCCCAACATCTAACCATTATATTCAAAAAGACCCGCACATTTCCAAGCGCGGGTCTTTTAAATATTCGCAATATCGACAAGTCTCAAGGCTCCAAATAATAAGTCATTCGTTGAAGCAGGATGACCGGGTCACTGTAGCGGACCTGGACACCGGCCGGCGCTTTCAGATTGATCGGGGCATAACTCAGAATAGACTTGATGCCAGCTTCCACCAGCATATCGGCGATATTTTGGGCAGCCGAAGCAGGTACAGCGATGATGGCCATTTGAACCTCTTCTCGGCGAACGAGGTCATCCAGCTCCCTGATGTCGCGCACTTCCATGTTATTCATCTGTATCCCAATTTTGTCTGGATTGTTATCAAATATCCAATTGATGTGGAAGCCACGGTGCTTAAAACCTTGATAATGAGCGAGAGCATGGCCGAGGTATCCGGCACCAACCAATACAACCGGCCAATCGTGCTCTAAATGCAAGATCTGGCGTAATTGTTCGATTAAATATTTGATGTGATAACCTGTACCTTGTTTTCCAAACTCGCCGAAATGGGATAAGTCCTTCCGAATTTGGGCTGAGCTGATCCCCAGCCTTGACCCCAATTCTTGGGAAGATGTCGTGACCTTATCCCCCTCTTCGTCCATGTAAACCAAGGCACGTAAGTATATTGGTAGGCGTCCAATTACGATATCGGGAATGTCATTAGCCACGTTAGGCTGTCCTCCCACTTCATATTATTGCAAGATGGGCATTTACTGGCTTTAAGCCCGTTCGTGCGAGTTTTGACATTTTAGCACAAGGGTATAGGCGTAGCAAACGTATGTTCCATCTTTTCACAACATGGTTCTTTCTTTCGTTTGGAAAGAATTTAGGCTTCAGTCGGCCCTTGACTGCGACTCATACTTCATCATTAGCGGTCCATAGTGATTGTATGGGATCAATCGTAATCGATTTGCCAGCCATTATCCTCTGCTAATAATGAGCAACACCGCTCGGCGACGGCCGATATGGTTAACAATGGATTGGCACCCAGAGATCGAGGAATGACTGCCCCATCACAGACGAATAATCCATCATGAACGGCAGTACCATTTGCACCAGAAAACACCTGTCCTTTATGGTTGACCACGCCCTGACTGGCATCTTCGCCCATAATGCAACCACCGAGGGGATGGGCCGTGACCATGTTCTTCGACGGCAACATCCGCCAGGCGGGATTCTCGACAATCGTGCCGCCAATAGCTTGGGTGGCTTCGGCCAGGTAAGCATTGATCAAACGCACGAAGGATTGCCGGCCGATGTCGGGCCAGATGATACGGATGCGATCGTTCACCAAATTAAGTTGTCCCCCGCTATCGTCATGGCTCATAACCAGATATATCTGGCTATGCAGAACGGCACCATGATACGCACCGCGAATCATACTGATCCACTTGCGGGCCAATTCACGGATCTGGTCGGCTAATCCGCGATCGGTGTCTTCGCCCACTAACCTGGCTGCCTTGGCCAGGGCGACCGGCAATCCCTTGGCCAGAGAACCTGGCAAAGATCCCTCTTCGATAACCACGCCCTGGTTTACATCCAGCTTTTTACGGAGGTCGATGACGCTAGTGATGGTAGGTCCCACAGGCTTTATCTTACCCGGTTTTTGCCTACCAAAGCCAACGCTATTTACCGGCCGGTCGGCATTGTAGGCAATGCCACCCACATCGCCGTTGCCAGAGAAGCCCTGTCCCAACTTCTCTGATAAGGATAAGCCGGCCATTTGGGAACGTAAGAGGATCTCCGTTGAACCCAGCGTTCCGGCAGCCAAAATGACGATGTCGGCCCCGACCGAGGCTAATGGTCCGTCAAAGGTTTCCTGGTCTTCTTCAAGTACCTGATAGCGTAGGCGCCAGTGGTCGTCGTGGCGCTCGATCCTACGCACGGAGATCTGACAATAAATCTCCGCCCCATGGTTCCTGGCATCGGGCAGGTAGTTCATTAAGGTCGTGTTTTTGGCCCAATAGTTGCATCCGGAAATACAGTCGCCACAAAGGACGCAGGCTCGTTGCTCAACGCCCACATGATTGACGCCATTCTCAAAGGTGACGTTGATCGGTAACCGGTAACAATCGGCTCCTATTGCGCCGGCTGATAGCTCCAGGCTTTCAGCTTTAGCCAGGCTCGGGAAATCCTGCGGGTATGGAACTGGCTTAAGCATCGCCTCTGCTCGTTGATAACCATCCTCCAGCAAATTATCCAGGTCATCTCGCAAGGCTTGCGGCCAGCGAGGATCGTCAAAAACGCGGGGATCCGGGCGCAGGGAAACGTTGGCGTTAATCAACGAAGTGCCCCCTAATCCACAACCTACCAAGATGGTCATGGTGTCGTTTATGTGGAAGTCATAAAGCGCAGTTTGTTTACCGAGATGTTCTGAAGGCAAATTGGTCTGGATTTCAGGCAAGGTCTCGATTTCGTCATTGGGATATTCGCCCGGGTGCCGTTCCACGCCCCGTTCTAAGAGGCAAACCTGTTGTCCTGCTCGTGCCAGGCGTGATGCTGCAATAGCGCCACCGTAACCCGAACCAACCACGACCACTTTGTAATGTTCTTTTATCTCATGAATGGGTGATGACAAACGATGCATAGTCCAAAACCTCCTCAATTTGAGCGACTGAAAGCAAAATTCGACTACCCTAGACTACCCCGGCAGGCAATGATGTGACGATGGTAGCCATTGTTGGCAAGGGTAACAGAGATGATAAAGATGCGGGGTGCACATGTCAAGCGTCTTTGATTCTGGATGCCCTTGAATTACACTTCGCTTATGCACCTGGCCATCAACGCTTACTTCTGGAACCGGCCGAACACGGGCAGTGGCCAATATACACGCCAGTTAGTTTATCATCTCGACCGCCTGGTGAGGGATTTGGAGATCACTTTGATCTATCCGCAACTTTNNGGGGCTGATATCGCTCACGTGCCATATTGGGGGTCTCCGCTCCAATCGCCAGTACCGCTGGTGGTAACGGTTCACGACGTGACGACGCTCATTGTGCGGGAGTACCGGCGTGAGATTAACGCCCGTCTGTACAATGCGTTGGTTAGCGCCAGTGCCAAAGCCGCCGGTCACATCATCACAGATTCTCAAGCCAGTAAAAGGGACATCGTTAACCATTTGGCTGTCCTTGAGCAAAATGTGACAGTCATCTACCTGGCAGCCAGTTCGGCCTATAAACTACAGCAAGAACTATTGGTGGATATGGCCATTCTCAAGAAGTACGATTTGCCAGACTTTTACGTCCTCTACTTGGGCGGTTTCGAGATTCATAAAAACGTGACCACCTTATTAATGGCTTACACTTACGTAGCCCAGGCATTAGGCCAAGATTATCCCCTTGTTCTGGCTGGAAGAAAACCACAAGAAGCCTCGAATCGCTATCCCGATTACGAAGGCCTTATCAATAAGTTGGATCTCGAAGATCATATTCTTTGGGCTGGCTACATTGACGAGGAGGATAAGCCAGCCGTCTACCGGGCGGCCAGTAGTTTTGCCTTTGTCAGTCGTCATGAGGGATTTGGCTTACCGCCGCTGGAAGCCATGTCTTGTGGTGTGCCGGTGGTAACCAGCAACTGTAGTTCTTTGCCGGAGGTAATCGGCGATGCTGGCTTCACCCTCGATCCCGACGACGAGCGCCAGATTGCGGGCTCGATCATCGCTACCATCGTCCAGGAGAATCTGGCGGCCGAGCTTAGGCAAAAAGGCTTAGCCCAGGCAGCCAACTTTTCCTGGAAAAAGACGGCCACGGAGACGCTGATGGTCTATGATCAGTTAGTAGGCCAATAATACAAGTGATTGTCGAATCTGATCACTTTTTCAGAATGATCGGTAAGTATACTTCTCCTGGACCACCGGTCATCACGGTCACAAGAACTGGAGACCCCCAGGCTGTTACTCCTTCGGACGAGCTTACGCTGTAATCGTCGTTGACGATCTCATTGCCGCCATCCACAATAACTCGGAAGGTGAAAGTTTTGCTCTCTTCATGGGCAAGGATTGGCCATTGCCATTGCACCTGATCGCCAACTAATTGGCCAGCTAGATTGGCACTACCGGCCGCGTAT
>DOXE01000102.1 GCA_003519205.1 Chloroflexota bacterium | reverse complement strand
CAGGCAGTGCCATTGCTCAACCCGGATGTTGCGATTGTTAGTACAGGGATGGAACAACAAGCTGCTTATAATTCTGGACAGGTAGTCATTGCGACCGAGGAAGGCGAGGTCATTAGCGTTACCGGCGACAAGATCGTCGTGATGACCGACAATGGCCCGCATGCCTACAATTTACGAAAGTACAATCGTTCAAATCAGAGCACATGCATTGACCAACGGCCGATTGTGGTTAAAGGACAACGTGTTAAACCAGGAATGATCCTAGCTGATAGCTCGTCAACCCAGTATGGGCAGCTAGCTCTTGGGCAGGATGTTGTAGTAGCTTTCCTATCGTGGGAAGGTGGCAATTTTGAGGATGCCATTTTGGTCAGTGACCGTTTGGTTAGAGACGATCGTTTCACGTCGATTCACATAGAAAAACACGAGGTTGAGGCGCGTGATACCAAGCTAGGACCAGAGGAGATAACTTACGATATCCCCAACGTTAGTGAAGATGCGCTCAAAGATTTGGATGAGCGAGGCATCATCCGTATTGGCGCCAATGTTAATGAAAATGACATTCTTGTTGGCAAAATCACGCCCAAGGGTGAGAAGGAACTCAGCCCAGAAGAGAAGTTGCTGAGAGCTATCTTTGGCGATAAAGCCAGGGAAGTGAAAGATTCTAGCCTCCGTTTACCCCATGGTGCGCGTGGAAAGGTTGTCGATGTTCAAGTGTTTAATCGACAGCAGGATAGAGACTTGCCGGCTGGTGTCGAAACGATGGTTCGGGTAAGTGTTGCTCAGCGACGAAAGATCTCAGAAGGCGACAAGATGGCCGGCCGCCATGGAAATAAGGGCGTTATTTCTAAGGTGGTGCCGATTGAGGATATGCCTTACCTGCCTGATGGAACACCAGTTGACATCATACTTAATCCAATCGGCGTACCCGGCCGAATGAATTTGGGTCAGATTTTAGAAACACATCTGGGCTGGGCAGCAAGCCGGTTGGGTATTCGGGCAGTTACACCCGTTTTTGATGGTGCAAACGAGGAAGAAATTGGATCTGAGCTGGCCAGGGCCTGGTTAATTGATCGAGCGTGGTCTGAAGTGACCGATTGGGCCTGGGATTGGCTTGAGGAAATTGACTATGATCTGGAGTCGTTGACGGATGACAACGAGGCTCGAAATTTGTTCGTCGTTGCCTGGCTGGGAGAGCTAAGCTACGATACTGACAGATTGGTAACTGATAGAAGCTATGCCCGGGATGCCGTGGCCCGAGAGTGGTTGCGTGAAAGGGGTTGGGATCCAAATGATGTAATCCCTTCAAATTGGCTCGAATTGAGAAAGGCTGATTGGACAGTCCACAATACCAAGGCCATCGACATCTGTACTAGAGAGTGGTATAGCTACATGATTAACATGTTGAATGATGAGATGGATGATGAGTTTAAGGTTGACCCACGCGAATTCCCCATCGATGATTTGCTCACATTATCTGTGAAGTTGACTCTACTAACGGGTATACCTGCCCCAGTGTTGGGAAAAGAGCGATTGATCGACGGCAAAAGTGGAGAACCTTTCGACCAACCTGTTACTGTAGGAATCATCCACATGCTGAAATTGGCTCACTTGGTTGAAGACAAAGTTCACGCCCGATCGACGGGCCCTTACTCGCTTGTTACACAACAGCCGCTTGGCGGTAAAGCCCAATTCGGTGGACAACGGTTTGGAGAGATGGAAGTCTGGGCTCTGGAAGCTTATGGTGCTGCCCATACCTTACAAGAGATGTTGACTGTGAAGTCAGATGATGTTCAAGGTCGAGTGAAGACATACGAAGCAATTGTCAAGAACGACCCTATCGAAGAACCAGGAATTCCAGCTTCATTCCGAGTACTGGTAAAAGAACTTCAAAGCCTTGGTCTGGCAGTGGAAGCGGTGACCGAATCCGGTGAAGTCATACGATTTGGCAAAGAAGATGATAAGCGACATAGACATTGGGTTGGAACCGGCTTGATGGATTTGGCGCGCAGCCACCGCTAGGGATCGAATCCTGAAAAAGTAAATTAACAAAAACGAGAACGAAATGAAATTCGTTTGACAAGCCCAACGCATCTGGTAAAATGGTGCGTTGGACTTCTGACGAGGCGTAGCCGATTTTTATTTTGAATAAGTCGGCTACGAATTGGATAAGTGAATTATTTTGGAGGCCATCGAATAGCTTCGATGGCCTCCATTGTCGAGAAGTAACGGAAGAGTGGCGCGAGTGATCGTAGCTTTTCATTTCCCACCCGATAGGATTTGGCTCCATTAATTATAGTGAAAAGGGAGAGAATATAGTGCCGACAATCAACCAGCTTGTGCGAAAAGGACGCAAGGCTAAGTCAAAAAAGACGAAGGCGCCAGCGCTGCAGTTCACATTCAACTCTTTTAAGCAGCGTAGGACAAGACAACCGAAGGGTGCGCCCCAGAAACGAGGAGTTTGCACGCAAGTCAAGACGATGCCGCCGAAAAAACCGAATTCGGCCCTACGGAAGGTGGCTCGCGTTCGTTTGTCCAATGGCATCGAGGTAACTGCGTATATTCCAGGTGAAGGACACACGTTACAGGATCACTCCGTTGTTTTGGTTAGAGGTGGCCGTGTAAAAGACTTGCCTGGTGTTCGTTATCATATCGTGCGCGGCACGCTCGACACGGGTGGGGTAAGCGAACGTATGCAGGGCCGTTCGAAGTACGGCACCAAGCGGCCGAAATCGTAACCAAGAAGAGCAAAGGTATCGTAGGAGCGCGCTGCGGCGCGCGACAGCCGAAATCAGGAATCATCCATGTCCAGACGTACCCAGGCGCCGAAGCGCCATATCCTTCCAGACCCGAAGTACCAGAGCCAGCTTCTCGCGAAGTTCATGAACATGATCATGAACGACGGCAAGAAGTCCGTGGCCGAGCGCATCATTTACGGCGCGCTGGACCGAATCTCCGAACGCGAGACGCACAGCGACGAAAAGGCGCTGGAGCTGCTCGAGCAGGCGCTCGAGAACGTCAAGCCGGT
>DOXE01000532.1 GCA_003519205.1 Chloroflexota bacterium | reverse complement strand
TCCTTCATTGATGTGATACTCATGCGCTATTCCAGCCTCGTCCAGGTTTTGATGTAACTGGTTTTGACCCGGTCGCAAAAAATCCTTCTCTCCCCGATCAAGCCAGATACGCATATTTGATAAGTCGGCGGTGGCGTATGTGGCTAATGGATTGTATTCGGCGGGATCGGTTTGGAAACGTAAGTGGCTGCTGTGCCCAGACACGGCACTAAATAGTTCTGGATGGCTGAAAGCGATCTCTAAGGCCCAATATCCGCCTCGAGAAATCCCGCCAATGGAGCGGCCGGCTCCTTCGGACCACGCGCAATAGTTGTCGTCAATATAAGGCAAAAGGTAATCGACGGTGATCCCTTCGATGCTCTTCCAGCCACCAGAGGTAACGTTTCCCATCAAGCCACTATAAGGCATGATGGCGATAAATGGGGGGTAACGTCCGCTGGCAATTCCTTCGTCAGCATAACGGGCTAGTCCTAGCTCTAACCAATGGCTATCTGTCTGGATCGAGCCGTGGATCAGATAGATAACGGGATATACCCGGCCATCTTGACCGTAGCAAGGCGGCAAATAGATGTGATACGGTCGTGTACGGCCAGCCACTTTGCTGGGAAAACGGCTGTTTAGTACGGTGCCTTGGCCATTGCAATCAGTCGAAGTTGGGGGTGTAGCAAAATATGGAGCTTCGACTGGAATAGGGAAAATGCCGGAATGGATGATTGGCGTTGTCGAAGGGGTTGGTGTGTGAGTAGGATAAGGTGTGAAAGTAGGTGTTGGGGTTTTAGTCGCTACCTTAGTGAAGAAAGCGGCGACTGCTGGAGCTGTCAAGACGTCGGGAGTAAAAGTGGCTGGCATGGACTCTTCGGTAAAAATGGGGACAATCGGAATTTCGGGAAACTCAGCCTTCGGCATCACTGTTGGCAGAGGCGCAGTCAGCCATATTTGGCATCCAGTCAATAAACCGATCAGTAGTCCAGGCATTAGAAGGTTTTTCAGCCGTTGCAAGCTTACTCCTCATAACTGTTGGCGATTTTTCGTTTGAGCCGGGAAAGACGATTTTGGAGCTCTTCTCGTCGGATTTTGGCCTTAAATGTCTGGACTGTTTCTGCCAGGGCCAATGCTTGCTCAGTCCAATGAGTGGCAACCGCAAGATCTTGATCATGCCACTCATAATGTTTAGCCAGTTCGACGTGGGCGGTGACGTCGTCCAGCGAAGATACGGCAAATTGTTTCCAGAAAAGCACAGCCTCTTCACGTCGGTCATCCCGTTTAAGGAGCAAGGCTAGCTCTTGCAAGGCTGAATGATAGTGTTCCAGTGGAAGATCTTGATCGACCACCAGCCTAAGGTTTTGTTCCGCTTCGGTCTTAAGTCCCAGCGCGAGTTGCCAGCGGGCTAAGCTAAGAAGGTCCAGCGGCTGATCCAATGGTTGTGGGCTGGAAAATTGATGAACGATTCTCTGGGTAAGTGTAACCATCGACAACATGTCAATCCGGTTATGGTAAAAAACCCGGAGTAAATCACGGGCATCACCAGTGCGCAGATAGTCCATGTATAGACCCGGTATCGCCCAGCCAGGGACATCCTCGCGGCTGCGTTGAAGCCCAAGGAGATTCTGCTCAAGTGAATTTAGCGAACAGGAGCCAATACGGCGTCTCCATAAGCGGCGCGCCGGTGGCAGCAGATCGATATGGGGCCGTTCAAGCAAATTACCAACTGCACCATCTAGGCGATTCATCATGAAACGAGTCTCGAGTAAGGGTAGATCGAATGACCGTCCGTTGAAGGTGACAAGTGCCGGTCGTTCTGCCAACAACTCTGAGAGCAAATGCAGCATGGCCGACTCGTCACCATGGTCTCGTAGGAAATATTGCCGAACGACGAAGACCTGACGGCCGGCATGGTCACTTTCAAAGAAGGCTGCCCCGACCATAAAGGCAATGGTCCCGGCCCCATACAAACCTGTCGTCTCCGTATCCAGAAAAAGGAAATCTTCGAAATTGTAATCTGCTAAACGATTGTCTTGGAAAATCGTTGCTGCCACAGTCGTGGGCAGACTCTGCAGTCCGGCTAGTTTAAAGTCGCCGTGTTCATAGGAAAAGGGGTATACATGGTCGAGGACAAAGCAAGAACCATATTCGGTTTCCATCATTCGACCTCCAGGTAAAAGGATTTCCAGAGGTTGGTTATCCATATTACCCACAGTCGTATCTGGCCTCGGTCCTGATACCGAAACCCTGTTGCTTATTTCCCGCTGTGAAGGGGCCGGGTTCAGATCACGGGCACTTTTGACGATGCCCAACCGGCGCAGACGTTCAAGCCTATCTTCACCCATGGGTTGGATTGTATGCTTGTCATAGAGTGTCAGCAAGACTAATGAACTATGTTCACCAATCCAGGTGGTCTAGCTTATAGCCATCGATAGTTTATACTTGGAAGTTAAATGGAATTGTGATCGTGGAAATACTTATATTCAGCTTAGGCATTATCGGCATCATTTTATTGGCCAATGTACTGGTCGTTCGAGGCCGTCGAACTGAACAATTAGCCTTCAATTGGTTTCTCTTCTTATCAAATTTGCCTATATTTCTTATAGGTTTGTTCTTTTTGGTTGTGACGGACGGTATTCTAACCCAAGTATTTGGCGAGCTGGATTTGGATACCACCTACTTACCCTCTATAGGTCTGACACTGATTCTGACGGCCGCTTGGGGGATATTGGTCACTTTGCCCCAAGGGCGCTACCTCTTAGCCCGTTTGATGCCGCTTGACCCTCACTCACCTGTCCACACCTTGGCCTTAGTCATGGCTGGGTATCTGGTCGGACAAAGTGCGTTAACATTGAGCCAGGGAGGTCTTGGCAGCTTAGCTGACTCGGCTGTTCCGGCGTCTATTACCCTTTTTGTACTTTCCGAGATCCTATTTGCTATCGTAGGCTTGTTCGGCGTTGGCTTCCTGGTTCGGCGACACGGCCTGCAGTTGGCTGTACGTTTAGGCTTGGAAAAGCCGCGTCCAATACATCTTTTGGCCGGAATCGGGTGGATTGGCCTGCTCGTCGTTTTACAGACCATAGCTGGCGCAGCCTGGGCTTTTTTAAACCCGGAGCAGGCTCAATTATTGGAGAACATTAATCGCCTGCTGCTGGCGGAAGTAGACAACGTTTGGAAATGGCTGATTTTGGCTCTGGCAGCCGGGATCGGCGAAGAACTATTATTTAGAGGTGCGCTCCAACCGGTGCTTGGCCTGGGTTTTACAGCCGTGCTTTTTGCCCTGGTCCACGTTCAGTATGGCTATACCCCGATCATGTTGTTTATTGTGTTTCTAGCTATTGTATTGGGACTTGTTCGCCGGTATTACAATACAACTATTGCCATCTTCGTGCACGTGGGCTACGATTTCACGCTGGGATTGTTAGCGCTCATGGCCACATACCTTGAGCAATATATTACTTGAACATTGTCAGGACCAAACGTGTTGTTTAGAGGGCGATTTGCGCCTGATTTTGCTCAGTGCTACAATGCCAAATAACTCGGGGCATGGCGCAGTTTGGTAGCGCGCTTCAATGGGGTTNNTCAGCATCATCCTCTTTGTGATTGGGTTGGCAGCCAGCGCCCTCGCTCTCGGAGCGGAGTTGCTGGGGCTGGATCTCACGCCTGGCTTTGGCATGGTGCAGATGCTCCAGTTACTCGTCGGCCTTACCTGCCTAACCGTTGCCGGCTTCCTGCGCATTCACACGCTGCGGCCGCGTGATGCCCCGCGATCGCTCCAGGCTGATATTGGTATTCGCCTGGGTGCCACTGGGCTGGTTTTTGCTTACACGGCCGGATGGGCAGATCTGATCGGAATTGGCACACACGTGCAA
>DOXE01000034.1 GCA_003519205.1 Chloroflexota bacterium | reverse complement strand
GGGCGTAATCCTCTTAAGAATGGCGTACTATCGAGAAAGCTAAAGGCTTCTTGTGGCAGACGGGAGACGTGGCCTATGACCAGTGGCTTGCCGTGGGTCCTTTGATAGAGCATGTATATTTTGTCGTGATCTCTTGAATCCAACGGCAGGTCTAACACGCCAAATTCACCTGGTTCTTGGGCCAATGTCTCGTACCATTCTGGTATTGTGACGTTTCTTGAGCCATAGGGTACTAATGCATATTCCATCAAAAGCACCACACTTATAAGGCCGACCACGAAAGGCGCCCGCCTGGCAATTCCCGGCCGATCCAGTAGTGCGGCGATCCCCAATCCGGCCAACATAGCCAGTGGAAGCCCAAGAACAGCATTAAAGCGGTGAACCTCGCGGATTACCTGGATCAAAAAAATATCCTCTATTAGTCGATAAGGCATGGGTACTTGTGGAAAAATCTGATTTCCGATTTTTAGCTGTGAGCCTAAAGCAAGAAAAAAATAAAGTAACGCTGCCAAAACCCAGAAGCGAGCCTTACGCCAGTTGCTTAGGGACCCAAAAGTAGCCAAAGCCATTACGGTGAAGCCGATAAAGGCCATTTCGTTTTTTTGAACCTGCAGATTTTCTGGTAAGTAATTGGTTAGCTTTCCCCAAAATGTAAGGGCTGTACTAGGAATGATATACCCTAGAAGATTAGTTTGGCTTTCTGCAGGATCACCTAAGAGGAGCGCTTCCGTATCGGTACGACTCATCTGGTCGAGGACCACCGGAAATGCAAACGGCGCCATGATGATAAAGGCCACCAAGGCGACAATCACCAACTGACCAGCTATCTTTTTGGTGCGGCAAGATGCGTCTCTGGCTAAGCGGTACACGATATATAAACCGATAATAAAGCTACTCAGGATCAACAACTGCCAGCGAGTAATACCTCCTATGGCCAGGAAAACGCCGCTTAACGCGGCATCGCGTGGGCGTTTATCGTCGAAGGTTCTTTTTAGAAAGAGTAAGCATAGCGGAAGCCAGAACAGGACGATCATGTTGACATGCCCGCCAGGGGAGACTACATACGGCCAAAAGCCATAAATCAGCCCACTGATAAACGCGGCCGGCGTNNCTTCTTTTGTAGCTTCAGATGTATGCGATCTGTCCATTCAGGAACCGCGAGAGGCTCAAACTAAACGTGTCACGGTCCGATAGTAATGAGAAGAAACCGTGACACCTCAATGGCCAACGAATTTTACAGTTAGTTTCTTGAGGTGTTCAATTGCGCACCCTAAAATCGCGATACTATCATTTAAGGATGATTTGGCAAAAGAGGGTCTCCCGCACCAATTCAGTGCTAATCTTTCGCTGGAGTCACCTCCACAATCTCCTCCAGGATCAATCGTCCGTCGGGTATCTCTTTTCCTGTTCCGTCGACCAAAGAAAGGCGTTCTCCAGATGCAGGGTTGTAGATTCCAATCGCAATCCCATAATTTCCTGGGGGCACAGCTTCTAAAGATACTCTTGTTTCATCTTCGACAACTTCGCCAGGCCACCAGAAGCTAGTTGGGTAGATCCAGCCCCGTGGCATGAAGTCAGATTGGGCAACGGGTATCCCCGTTTCTGGATCGAAAATGTGGATAAATATCTTGTAGTCAATGACCGGGTGGTGATCAGGGCGCCAATAAAGCACAAAATCCAGTTCATCTTCACTTTGATTCAGCGTGTACTCCAACAGACGAATCTCGCCGCCGAAGGTGGCATTGACGTCATTTGCTTCCGGCAATAGAGCCAGATCACAGATATCTTCTTGCACAATGATGGGTGGTAAGGTCAATATATTGCCTTGACTTTGCCCATTTTCTTGGTCCACAAGTTGGATCACAACACGATATTCACCCGGAGAAATGGCCTCAGGTAAAGTCATTTCGTAGAAACCCCAAGTTAAGGTATCGGCCGGCCATTCATCTGTCGGCCAACCTTCGGAAACCGGATATTCCGCTAATTCGAAATCCCTACCATTTTGCACATTCTCCAGCGATAATCTGGCCTTATAGTTCTCGTCGATCGCTTTTGTGCTTCCCCAACCCACGTCGATCTCCATTAGCGAGCCCGGATTCAGGCAGCGGGACGAGATCAGAAAGTCAATTGGCCCGAGTCCAGGTACCAATTCATGCATTAACTCGAAATCCAGCCCAGCTTTCGGATCCGTGGCATAAACGGCGATGGTTTCATCTTCATAGCGCGGATTGCCAATGAAGAAGTGGCGCCATAGGTCGATTCGATCTTGTTGTAACAGGTTCTTGTTAATAATGATGTAGCGAATGTTTTCCTGGCTTAGGTTCGACAAATTGCGGCTTAAATCCCTAATATCTGGCGGGGTGTCAACCAGGCGACGCATATCGGATAATAAGGGAATGCTGTCGATGAAGATATACTGTTCATCAGGTATTCGAGAGATGTTGCCTTGTACGATCGGCCTTTTGTGTATGGTCTGATTGTACATGAAGACCTTGGATCGTAGTTGATTAATCGGCACATTTAAGACGGCGAAATCACCTGGCTGGCTGGCTAATTGTTCAAAATAGGGTGATGAGAATTCTTCACTATCATTTAGTGGGACTGGTATCGGGAGATACTCCAATAGGATGAGCATAACGATTAAACCAAAGGCCGCTGCAGCTACACCTATGCTGCGCGTTCGCAGTTGGTTTAACAGCCCGGCCGCTCCAAANNCGGTATAAAGTCGGGACCTGTTCATAAAACTGGCCGTTGATTCGCAATAACGGTCCTAAAGCCAGGAGGATCAGGATAACGGCCATTATGATCCAAGGTAGACTTTCACGACCCCTGTATTTGATGCCCATGATGGCCAGAAATAAGGCGGTGAAGCCGATATAGGCTGGAAAACGACGACCCGGCGATCGATCTTGGTAGTAGTGGTCGTAGATTTCCCCGGTCACCTCTCCAACCAGTGGATTTGAGCTAGGAGGTGTGAAATAGGCTAAGACATCGGTCTGCATAAACATATCCTCACCTTCACGTAAAAGGTTGACCGATCCTCCTTCTATTTCGAGCTGATTGATCAGCAAAATGGCAGGCGGCAATAAAAGTATGAAAGCCAGGGCACCTCCAGCTGCCAGGCGACTTAGTTTGTAACGCTGTCCGATTGGCATCCAATAGCGCCGGCTGAAGAAGAAATAAACGAGCGCCATCGTTGTCACGGCAATGAGGAGTTGCCAGCGAGTATAACCCACGAGGGCGAAGAACATGCCAGCAATCAGGGCATCTCGCCAGCGACCTTTATTGATGGCATAGATCAGAAAAAGGAAGAAGACAGGTATCCACTGGGTTCCCAGGATGTTGGGATGGTCCAATTGGGTTAACCTGAAGGGCCAAGCCAAGTAAATAAGGCCGGCCAGGAAGGCTGCGGCCTGGTTGTTGGTCATTTTAAAGATAAGCCAGAAGACAGCCAGGCCACACAAGATTAGGCTGATTAAAATGGACAGGTTGTAGGCCTGGATTCCGCCTATTAATGATTCAAAAAAGATCCAGAAAAGGACGTTGAACCAGGCGATATTGTGGGTAATTAAGCTAATACCCTTTGGATAAAATAGGTATGGAGAATAAAAAGGATTTTGGCCATTGGTTAGAGCTTCCTTGACCCACCAACCATTCCAGTAATGGAGCAGAGAGTCTGTGCTACTGCCAAGTAGATGGGTATCAAAGGTTTTCGCTAATGGCCAGGTGATCACCACAGCCAGGAAGCTGTAGGCGAGGATGGCAAGCAAAAAGAACGAAAGGTTTGAAGATTTGGTGATTCTGCTGCGCATGTATTGATTCGTGGTTGGTTGTGAGGAACCGCCTACTGTTTGAAGGACAAAATTACTGAGACCTACTTACCAGGCCCGGCCGCTATCCGGGGCTTCCAAAACATAGGCTTGTGTCGTCGCAGCTTGAGCGGCAATGCCGATGGCAGCCAGCAAAACCCAAAAGATAAACCAGAACCATGAATCCTGGATGACTGGTTGGACTGGGTTGGTGCCCAGGTCGGTCAGTTCGATCCTGCCAAAAAAGAGCAGGATACTAGTCAGGATGGCCGTCGAACCACCGAGAGCTGTGATGGCGATGATGACCCACTTTTGCAGGTTCAGCACTAGGGTGATCCCAGCTACGATGATAGCGCTGATCAGGCCAACAACAAAGGCGATGAGGTTTGCATCCGGGATGATGGCATAGATCAAACCAGCGCCTAATGCGTAACCAATGGAGCCGGCCACGATCGCCACGCCAATGAAGTAAAATAGATACGAAAGGATAGCGAAAATCAAGCCCAGGATGAAACCCACAACCCAGCCGGTCACCGTCATTAGAAAGCCATCGCCAAGCAGGAGAGTAATGACGGTTGCACCGATGAAAAAGCCGGCAAAGAAACCCCAAATCGGCAGCAATAAAAGAAACAGACGGTAGCCAGCCAACAGCGCAGCCAAACCCAACAATAAGGCCAGAATACTGGCGCAAAGGACTTGAAGCCCCACGATTACCTTCCTTTATTCCTGACGAAGTATACTTTCCTGGTACCTCTGGTGACTAAAAAAGTGTTTCCCTTGATTGACCTCAGCTAATTTCGCAAGCAGACATGGATCACCTTCTTAAGAAAATACTTGTCGAGTGCTTCAACTTTAGCATAAATTGACCTCTGTGGACAGTATAATGAAAGAGGATGGGAATCACTGAGCCTGGTCGCTATTGAAGCGAACGAGCATATTGTTCCAGGAGATTGCCGGACTGTTTTAAGAGAAGTTAGAATAGTGGAGACAAGCTTGGTTATCTTCGATCTAGAAAAATGCGCCAACAATAATGAGGGATAAAAAATGATCAAAGTGTTTTCTGTTGCCGAGATGGTTGCCGCCGAAAAGGCGTCAGATGCGGCCGGCAATAGTTACGACGAAATGATGGAAAAGGCCGGCTGGACTGTGGCCGAGGCTATTAGGGAGCGCTACCCGGTTACCGGTAGCAAGGTGACCATCCTTGTTGGTCCGGGCAACAATGGTGGTGATGGCCTAGTTGCTGGCCGGTACCTGGCTGAATGGGGCGCGGATGTATCATTTTATCTCTATAAAGAACGCGATCTGGAAACAGATCGAAATCTGGCCATGGTCCAGGAAATGAACTTACCCATTGTCATTTCTGAGTTAGACCAACGATACCGGGTTTTGCGTAGCCGCTTGAGGATCACCAACATCCTCGTCGACGCTTTATTAGGAACGGGCGTCTCGAGACCGGTTGGCGGCAATCTGGTCAAGCTTATGCAAGAAGTAAAGGCGGTATTAGAAGCGCGGGCGCTATTCGAGATAAAAGAGAGCCGATCGAGGTTGATCAGCATCGCCGACCCAGATACGGTAACCAGGACGCAGCCAGGTCTTGTGGATACCATTCAGCTACCCAGTAACGCCTACAGCCAGAAATCTGATGCGAGTAAAGCCCAACCTGATCTACATATCGTGGCTGTGGATTGTCCGAGTGGCTTAAACTGTGACAGTGGTGAATTGGATAACCTGGCTATGCTGGCCGACTTGACAGTGACCTTTGCCGGACCAAAGCGAGGCCAATTCATCTTTCCAGGGGCGGCAGCTTGTGGAGAGATCGTTGTTGCCGACATCGACATCTCTGCCAAGTTGCCAGAGGTAGCTGGGGTTCAGGTCGAATTGGCTACGGCCGAAATGGCTCGGACATTCATGCCAGATCGACCAATCGACGGGCATAAAGGAACTTTTGGCTGGGCTCTCATAGCCGCCGGTTCGGTTCGCTATTGGGGAGCCGCCGTCCTGGCCGGCCAAGCCGCTTATCGCACAGGTGCCGGGCTGGTGGCCCTGGCTGTACCTTCGTCGATCCGGCCGGCAGTGGCCACTCAATTGCCTGAAGCAACCTATCCGTTGATCGCCGACGATGACGTCCTTACCGCCCAGTCGGCGATCAAATTATTAGAAGACATGGATATTTATCATGCCTTGCTCGTTGGGCCGGGTCTGTATGAAGCGGGTGCCTTCCTTGAAACCTTGTTATCGTCAACAGAGGTGGATCTGCCGCCGATGGTTATCGATGCGGATGGCCTTAATCTTCTTTCGCAGATGCTGGATTGGCCCTCTCGGCTAGCGGCCGGCACGATACTAACTCCTCACCCTGGAGAGATGGCCCGCTTGGCAGGATCCAGCTTGAGCGAGATCAAAGCTCGAGACCGGGTGGAACTGGCCCGGGAAAAGGCAGCCGAGTGGGATTGTGTCGTGCTCTTAAAGGGTGCCTTTACAATTGTGGCCGCGCCCGATGGCCGTTGTGCCATCTTACCCTTTGCCAATCCAGCGCTGGCCGTAGCCGGAAGTGGTGACGTTCTCTCTGGCATCGTCGTGGCCCTCCTTGGCCAAAAGTTACCTTCGTTTGAAGCGGCCGTTCTTGGCGGTTACTTACATGCGGCTGCGGCTCAAATATCTGGGGTCGACGTAGGGTTGTTGGCCGGAGAGATAGCAGATTTGGTGCCTGAAGTGATGAAAATCCTGAAAACACGTAAAAACTCAATTCTCATCCGTTAGGTCAAAATAAATCTATCGTCATCCAGATGATAGGTCTCTCTTCGACCAGAGGTTATTCAGCCAGCCATTCTATATCGATCTGGTGTTCTAATTGGCGGTACTCTGGATCACCCGTAACCAGGACGGCCGTGTGTTGCTTAGCCAACGCGATGGCAAAGGCATCGGCATAACCTACTGTGTAAGTGGCTTTGATATGGGCAGCGGCCAATACCTGATCTTTGTTAACCTCGGCTAATAAAAGGGCTGTCGCCTCGAGATAAGCCAGCATTGCCCGCAACTTCTCGACACCCCAGCGCCGTTCGATGATATAGGCTACTTCTCCAAGGTTTATCAAACTCATCCACAGTTTAATCTTGCCGGATTGAGCCTGAAGCATCAATTTCTCTACCCGGCTAGCTCCCGGTTCATTCCCAAGTAAAGCTAAAACAGCATAACTATCCAGAACGTAATGGTTCAATTCTGGCCTCCTCTTTAGCTTTTGCGTTTTGCCTCTCAGCAAGCAGATCTTCAGTCAGTGAAGGTCCTCTGGCAAACATACCCCGTAAAGCAGAAACAGGATCTTCTGGCATCGGTATGATGGAAAGACTACCGCCATAATCGACGATCTGGACTTTTTGTCCTGGTTGCAAACCATACTTAATCCGGTACTTTTTTGGGATAACAACCCAGCCTTTTGTTGATATAACAACGCTAGTCATTGATTAGCTTCCTTATTTATTGTTAATTATCTTATAATTAGTATATCTTAATTTATAATTCGTATCAACAATTTTAGTTATATAGAGTACTTTATAGATTGTTGGTGTACATGCGATTGGTTACCAAACTTTTTCTAAAAGTTTTTGTAGAAATAGTTACCTCGTGCGAAAGAGGCTATGGGGAGATATAATTCGGCCCAATTTGCAGATGGAGGAAGTTATGAAGAAGAGAATACCTGTAGGCGTTCTGGCTGGCACAGGCGCTGTCGGCCAAAGATTTGTCCAGCTTCTTGCCGATCATCCCTGGTTTGAAGTAGTAGCCGTCACCGGATCGAAGCGAACTGCTGGTCGCCATTATGGTGAATGTGTCAATTGGGTGATACCTGGCGATCCTCCTCCAGCCGTAGCCGATCTAATCGTTCAAGATACACAGCCTGATCTCGACGTACCCGTTGTGTTTTCTGCCTTACCTTCAAAGCAGGCCAGAGAATTAGAGCCTGTATTTGCCAAAGCTGGCTACGCTGTGGTCACGAATGCCTCTGCTTATAGAATGGCCGAAGATGTGCCTTTGTTGATCCCAGAAATCAACCCAGACCATACGCAACTAATTAACAATCAACAAGCCAATCGTGACTGGTCGGGTTTCATCGTTGCCAGTCCCAACTGCTCGACAACCAGCGCTGTTTTGCCTATGAAGGTTTTTCAGGACGCCTTCGGCCTTGAGGCAGCAATCATGACCACCATGCAGGCTATATCTGGCGCCGGTTATCCGGGGGTAGCTTCCTTAACCATACTGGATAATGTCGTTCCCCACATCAGCGGTGAAGATGAGAAATTGGAGATGGAGCCGAGGAAGTTACTTGGTTCTGTCAACCAAAACAACGTGCATTTAGCTGATATTCGCTTGAGCGCGCAGGCCAACCGGGTTCCCGTGTTGGACGGTCACATCGCCAGCGTATCGGTCAAGTTAAGCCGTCCGGCCGAGCCGGCCGAAGCCATCGAAGCACTGGAAAACTGGCAGCCTCCGGCTATTTGTAGCCAATTGCCGACCAGCCCCAAACGCCCACTGATCTACCGGCATGAAGTCGACCGGCCGCAGCCTCGGTTGGATCGTGACACAGAAAACGGTTTAGCCTGGACCGTAGGCAAAGTGCGTGAATGTGGTGTCCTCGACCTACGTTACATATCCATTACCCATAATACCCTGCGCGGCGCAGCCAGCGGCTCAATCCTTAACGCGGAGCTGTTAGTCGTGCAGGGGTGTATCAAGATGTAGAGGTGTGGACTCCTACATTTTTACGGCAAAACACTAACCGGCTCTTCATACCAAATCGGGATCACCTGAAACCAGGTATTGCCTATCTGAAGGGGGATAGCTTGGCCGTTGGCATCTTGGAAGGTAAACATATCGTAGCGGTTGGCCCGGTGCCAAGTGCTATCGTAACGTTGTCCATCGCGGAATATGATGGCCGGTCCAGAACCAAATATCTGTGGTTGCACAGAAAACGCAGTACAGACGCCATTAATTAACTGCTCGCAGATATTAGGGTCGTTGATATGGTTAGCTAAGATGACGACGACGTTGGCGACGTTTACTTGTTCGTTCGTATAACCGTCAAGATGTTCCACTCCATCTGTCCAGCGGAAATATCGGCCTAATTCCGGATCGAAACGCCAATTGATTAAAGTCCAATCATAATCGATGATCGCTTCACCGGCCGGTTGTCCTCCCGGTGGGGGCACGTTGCTGAAGGCCATATATGTGTTAAAAGTCGGTCGCTGGTTGAGTCCTTTTCCTTCCAAGACTTCCCAGAATGTCGCCGGTGTGCCGTACAAGGTATGCTCGATTGGCTTATCAGCGCCAGTACGGTAATAGCCTGGCTCGACTGGAAAGATGATGCGCGGCCGAAAATCGGAGCCTAGTAACCTTTGTCGGACGCCATCAGAAGAGCCAGAGTAGATTAGTGCCGAGTCATACATGGCCGGCAACTCAAGATCGATCAAGCGCGCACTTCGTATCGGGCCCACGTCAGGAGCATTCTTGCCATAGACGATCATCGTAAAGCGAGTGATTCCGGCTTCAGTGATATGCTCAAATATGAGGTCGGCATCGTTTAGCCCCGATTGTGGCCTAACGTGAATTGCCGGAGCATTAGAGATCTTGATAGCCAGCGGCCGGCGATCCAATTGGGATGGATCGGATACTTCTTCCCCTGTAAGTGGATTACGACTATCGCCAAAATCGGCCGCCATTCGCAAGTCGATAGGAACAGGGGTGGCCGTTGCATTTGGTGTAGCTGTTGATATTGGCCTTACCGTAACCGTCGGTGCCAAGTTGATGATTTCTTCAGGCTGATTTGTTGCCGTACCGCTTATATCGGCCGGATCTATAGATTGGCTTTGCGTCCCAGGATCGGCCGGCAAAGTCGGTGGCGGCGGTATTTCATCATCTCTATTGCAGGCAGTCAGCGAAGTGACTACTAACAGGATGATAAAGATAAGCGGTTTAACTGGATGAACCATTCACTTCATCAAGCGCGGCAATGCCCGGTAAAGTCTTCCCTTCAAGAAATTCAAGGCTTGCCCCACCACCGGTGCTGACGTGACTCATCTGGTCGCTCAACCCAGCCTTGGCCACAGCTGCCGCTGAATCTCCACCGCCGACTATTACAGTGGTCCCTTGTTTGGCCAACCCGCCCAGCAGCATTGCCAATCCATTGGTTCCCGCGGCAAAACGTTCAACCTCAAATACACCCATCGGACCATTCCAGACCACAAGCCGGGCGTCTTGCAAGGCAACATTAAAACGTTGGATCGTCACCAGGCCGACGTCGAGGGCCATTTTGTCAGCCGGGATCTCATTGACCGGCACATCTTGCGCTTCCGTATCTTCTTCCAGGCTTTCGGCCACGACGACGTCGACAGGCAAAATTAGACGATCGCCGGCCGTATCCAGCAATCGCCTAGCCTCGGGTATGGCCTCTTCTTCTACCAATGATTTACCTACTTCCAGGTCTTGAGCCTTCAGGAAAGTGTTGGCCATCCCACCACCAATCAGGATCTTGTCGGTTACTTGCAATAAATGTTCGATAAGTTTGATTTTATCGGAGATTTTTGCACCACCCATGATAGCGATGTAAGGATGAGGCGGGTCGTTTACAGCGACACTTAGAGCTGCCAGCTCCTTTTCCATTAAAAAGCCAGCTACCGCAGGGTTGCCTTCTTCTCGCATCATTTGAGCTACACCCTCGGTGCTGGCGTGTGCCCGGTGTGCCGATCCGAAAGCATCATTTACGTATACATCCGCCAAGCCAGCAAGCTGTCGTGAAAGCTCGGGATCATTTTTCTTCTCCCCTGATTCAAAACGCGTATTTTCCAAAAGCATGATCTGGCCAGGTTCAAGCTTGGCTGCTGCCCCGGTAACGGCTTCTCCGACGACCTTATCCATCTTGATGATGTCTAGATCTAAGATCTCACTCAGGCGGTCGGCCACTGGATCCATGGCGAATTGTAAGTCGGCTGGAGATTTTGGTCGCCCTAAATGGGAACACAAAATAAGTGCCGCGCCATTATCGAGGAGGTAATTGATCGTCGGCAATGCGGCTTGGATTCGCGTGTCATCGGTGACGTAAATATCATCGGCGGGATCTTTGCTGCTCAGTGGAACGTTGAAATCAACTCGGACCAATACTTTTTTGTCTTTCACGTCGATGTCAGTGACCGTTTTTTTGTTCATGAATTTATCCTCTTGAAAATCAACCAACTGCGAATTGCGATAATTATAAAGAGTGGCTGTCTATGTTGCCACCAATAAAAGTTTTTGAAGGCGAGTTAGGGGATACAAAGGACTTGCGTTGTTTTTATGGTGTAATTGGCATCCAAGTTATTGACGGCGGCGATAGCTTGTGGCGAGGATCCATATATACGGCCAATGCTAAACACCGTCTGCTGATCGCGCACGACATGCGGTCTCATGCCAGGACAATATGCCGGGTTGGCAATCGGCAGGTTCAAGGTATTTCCTGCTACAAGATCTACGCTGGCGATGCCGTAAAGTGCCATTAAATCAATCGACGTATTTTGTATCTGCGTGATTCTGTAGAGGCTGTCCCCTGGTTGAACCACATAGGGGGTAAAAATGACTTCTGGAGGAACGGGCGTTGGCGGGATGGGAGAGGGAATAATCGTGGGTGTAATGATGGCCGTCGCTGTCGCTCCGATCACTTCTGTTGCCGCTGCATCGGCCGTAGGTTGGGCAGGATCGCCAGATTCTGGTGCCACAGCAGTTCCAGCCTCGCTAACTAATAGCACCGTTTTATTTGAGTCTGGGTATAGCGCTACTGGTGTACCGGCCACGGTGATCAAGATTGGACCTTCCCCGGAAGGTGGTGGTGTATCCGAACGGTCGATAATAAGGGCTAATGCTACGAAAGTTGCAATCGCGCAGAAAACAGCGCTGACCATCAGGACAAACACCATTTTCATATTCTGACGTTGCGACTGCTCCATTTTCCTCGCCCTCTAGATTATGTTACACTTGTCATAAGATTATGGCAAGTATATTGGGGGATGCAGACCAGCAACGAGGGAAACCAGTGAGTTTTCAGAGAAATCGAACCGATTTAGAGCGAATAGAGAAGACGATTTTAGCTCCTTATGCATTGAAAAGCGCCGAATCTCGCGGCCGAAAATATCAAGAAGAGGAATCGGCCACACGAACTGCTTTTCAAAAAGATCGCGATCGTATCATCCATACCACGGCCTTTCGTCGACTGGAATATAAGACGCAGGTATTCGTATTTTATGAAGGAGACCATTACCGTGACCGGTTGACGCATACACTAGAAGTGACTCAATTAGGTCGATCCATCGCCCGCGCGTTAGGGGGCAATGAAGACCTTACCGAAGCGATTTGCCTGGCCCACGATTTAGGTCATCCACCCTTTGGGCATGCTGGCGAGATTGCTCTTAATGAGCTCATGCAAGACTTTGGCGGCTTTAACCATAATACGCAAAGCTATCGCATCGTAACCGCTTTAGAGGATAGCTTCTCTGACTTTCCTGGTCTCAATCTTACCTACGAAACGCGCGAGGGGATCATCAAGCATGAGACTGAATACGATAAGAGCGAGGTGGCCGATTTTGATCCTAACACCCGGGCATCATTGGAGGGCCAGATTGCTAATGTTGCTGATGAAATTGCCTACAATGCACACGATCTTGAGGATGGTTTGCGGGCTTCACTCTTCACCCACGAAGATCTGGAAACTCTGGAAATATGGTTAGCTCTAAAAGAGCAAATTGGCTGGTATGGAGAATCGTTTGACAACGTAACCAGGCGTGAAGTGATCCGAGAATTGATTGGCCTGATGGTATTAGACGTCGTCGAGACGACTGCCGCCAACCTGACTATCCGGCAAGTTGACTCGCCAACTAGTCTCCAAAAGGAGCCGGCAAACGTTGTCGAATATTCTCCCACGCTGAATGAGAAAATCAGAGCACTGAAAGACTTTCTCTACAAAAGCATGTATCGACATTACCGTCTCATGCGCATGCAAACTAAAGCTGAGCGTGTCGTCGTCGAGATCTTCCAGGCCTATTTGAAACAGCCCAAGATGTTGCCCACAAAGATCCAAGAGAAATTGGAGCACACACCTTTAGAGCAGGTAATAACCGACTATATCGCCGGAATGACAGACAGATTCGCGCTGGAAGAAAGAGAGAAATTGTTTGATCCCTATCGACGGTCGTAGAGATCTACCGTCGAATGGAATAGTTGCCATAAACACAATAGGGGCATGTCAATTCATGCCCCTACTCGTTTTCATTGCCGATCTAGAATTCAAGCATATCGTCTACGCGGCCCTGAACGTCAGGCTCTCCGAAATCGCCCTCCTTAGCCCAGGCTGATAACTCTACCGTAAAACGTTCAAAGAAGCTCTGAGGTGGCAGATCATTCGTGCCGTACTCAAGCTCCACGATCTCGGCATTGACGATGAGAGATGCGGTTTCGAGAACGATGGTCTCATTCGGGCGGGCTAAAACCGGTTCACCCTTGGGTGCCAGCTTAGCTTTGATCGCCTCGTCGAAAAAGGCATGATCGCTCATAACGACCTTCGTTACCGTTCGTATATCATTCTTGTCGAAAAGCCAAACCTCAAAAGCCGTCACATTCTTCGGTGTTTCTGTCCCAATGGTGTCTGACAGTCCAACACCACACTCGCCCAGGAAATCACCGTCTTCGTTTTCGATACTGAAGGATTCATCATACGTGTCATTTCCACGCACGAAAGTGGTCGTGAACCGGGCGATGGCTGTGATTTGTTCCTCGGCCGCCTCTATCTCAGTAATTGGTGCTACGGACGGGGTTTCCTGTATGCGAGGTTCAACTGCACTTGGTTGAGGTCCCCGCCGGCGAACTACCAACAAGATGCCAGCTACAACTACCAGCAGTAAAGCGAATAAACCGCAGATAAGGGCAAAATATCCGAGACCACCTCGGCCGCCACCTTCATCTTCCACGGAAGGGATGGTTCCCACAGCCCCGGTACAGCCGGTACCGTTTAAAACGGCAGCTAAAGCATTATACCGGGCTGCTGCCGCTGGATCGACGGAAGTATTCGCCAATTGGCAAATTGTTTGATCAGCTTCTGGCCAATTGCCAAGGGCTTGCTGTACTCGCCCCATATTGCTGTCAAAGGCATACAAATCAGCCAGCGCTATTAAATAGACCTGCTGATCTTGTTCGGTCAGATCCTGTGGACCGGCACCTGTATATTCAACAGGCCAAATTACCCAGCCAAATAGGAAGAGACCGATAGCCCAACCTAGGAGAAATGCTACGATCGCGACGAGTATGTAACGTCCTGAATTGCTTTCCATATGTCACCTACCTTTTGCCCTCCTGATGGGTTATTGCATAATTATGCGTTTCGAAAGGTAAATTTAGGATAATTCAACCGGCATAGAAGGGCTGGCCTCACCAGTAGGTCAACTCCTTCGAAACGCACCTCTTTCATCTAGGTGACATCCCCTCTGCGCCGCTTATCTTACCATAACTCAGATTGCAGCACAAGATATAATTTTATGTTTAATTGAAGCTTTTCGTGAAATTTTCCCTGTGGTATACTTTGCCAGATTCCACGATACGTTACGGAGGCTCTAGTTGACGGATAACCGTGCCCGCTACGAGGAAGCGCTGAGAAAGGGACATTCATACAGTTGGGAACAACAGTGGCCAGAAGCCATTGCCGAGTTCGAACAGGCGATTGCGGCTGTTGCCGATGAACCAGCCCCGTATGCCGGCTTAGGTATGGCCTACGCAGAGCTAGGGCAATTTGACCAGGCGCTTGAAAATTACAAGCTGGCAGCCCGATACTCTCGCGGTGACATGATTTATCTGAAGCATGTGGCCGACGTTCAAGAGCGGTTGGGTCTCCTGGTCGAAGCTGGTCAGACCTATATGGCGCTGGGCGAGATCCAATTACGACGCAAGCGGCTGGACGAAGCTGTTGGCAATTGGCTTAGAGCAGTTAGCCTGGATCCAGACTTGCTTGGCGGGCATCAGCGCCTTGCAGCCGTCTATAAACGCCAGGAATTAGTGAGCAACGCCATTCGCGAGTATCTTGCCATGGCTCGAATTTATCATTCTCGTGGAAGCGTCGAACAAGCTTTAAAGATGTGCGGCTTGGCCCTCGAACTGGATCCTAAGAACCCCGATGCGCTAACCGCTTTGGACCTTATTCGCCGGGGCGAGAAAATCGTTTTTGAAGAGTATGAACAGGCGACCCTTGACTCATTTGAATTGGATATTGCCTCGAGCGACGCAGTTAGACGTATGGCTAAAGCTTTGGAAGCTGAACCCCTTGAATGGGAACCAGAGCAAGAAAGCGACGGCGGTTTGGTAGAAGGTACGATGAATGCCGCACGGCAACAGTTGGCACAAGAGATTTTTTCGGAAGAGAACGACGGCGTTTTGTCAGACGCTAACGATGGATCCCTAAGTAAGCTGGAGCGGGATGCTCTGATAAGTCAGGCCTTGGATTTTGAGACTAGAGGCATGACCAATGAAGCGATCGACTGTTTCGAAAGAGCAATTAAGGGGGGTGCAACCAGCGTGGCAGCTCATTTTTGCCTCGGCGTGCTTTTTAAAGAGAAAAGGCTTGTCAAACAAGCAGTTCATGAATTTGCGACTGCCCGTGAAGAGCCGATGTATCGCCCGGCTTCACACTATTCTATTGGGGAGCTATACCAGTTACGCGGCGATAAAAGCAAAGCGGCCGGGCATTATATTGCTGCCCTGAAATATATTGACTTAAACATAACTCCACCGGAAATCGCCTGGCGCGTTAACGAGCAGTATGATTATTTTGCCGAAGACCTCTTGTCAGATGCCGAACCAGGCAAATTGACCGAATTTATCGATGCCTTGGTTAATTTTTTGAACAAACCTGGATGGCAGACCCGGGTGAAAGAGGCACGGCAAAGACTAGACAATCTTTCCCCTGAGGGAGAAACGCTGATTTTGGGCGAGATCTTGACAGCGGGCTCTCTATCAGTCTTGGAATCGCTGCATCTCAGCCAGGAATACGCTGATCAGGATAAATTTGATAGTGCTGTCGAAGAAGCATATCGGGCAATCCAACTCTCTCCGCACTATCTAGCTGGCCATATCCAGTTAGCGGAATTAATGGTTAAGCAGGAAAGAACCCAGATTGCGGTAAATAAATATCTTACCATTGGCGATACTTACCAGGTTAGGGGTGATCCTAGCGGCGCCATCAGCAATTATGAGCGAGCAGTAGAATTATCACCAATGGACTTAACCAACCGGTCATTGCTGATTGATATGCTTATCGAGCAAGGACGTATTGATCGGGCCTTGGACCATTACGTCGTCATGGGCGATGCATATTACAATCTAGCCGAGGTGGAAAAGGCTCGAGATACCTACTTGACCGCCCTTCGACTCGCTCCTAAAGGTTCGCCCGAGAAGAATTGGCGCTCTCGCCTACTTCGCGCCATCGCTGATATTGATATGCAACGATTGGATTGGAAGCGGGCGTTGGCAGCCTATAACGAACTGAGCACCAGCGATCCTGATGACGAAGCCATCGCACTCACACTTGTCGACCTCTACTATAAGGTTAACCAGGCAAACAGTGCCTTACGCCAGCTTGATCGGTACTTGGTACGCCTTGTTCGACAAGGACAAGGTGAAAAAGTCGAGAGTATCTTGGAAAACATGGTAGAGCGGCGTCCAGATGACGCTGGGCTGGCGGATCGCTTAACACGATTGTACATTCGCCAAGGACGAGAGCAAGAGGCAATTAATTTGCTGGACAAATTGGGCGAAGCCCAACTTGACGCTGGTGAGACTCAAAAGGCCATCGAAACGATAAATAGGATCCTGCAATTGAATCCACCTAATGCGACCAGCTATCGCCAATTGTTACATCGGTTACGGCAAAGCGCCACCTAAAAAGTCAGGTGTCGTTCAAGCCGATAGTCGCCGGATATCGACCACATCTGGCGGTGTCGAATCTAGATGTGTTGAGGAGCCTCCAGCGCCGCGAACGGGATATTGCGCCTGTTTACTGCCTATCGCCGCGAACTTCGAGCGGAGTTTGATTTGGAACAATTATCATATTACCTAGGTCGATTTACAGACCGCCCGATAATCCACCTTGTTGACATCTTGTTAGTCACGGCCGCTATTTATGGTGTATTCCAGCTTATCCGTGGGACTCGGGCTGTCCAGCTTTTACGCGGCGTCATTATCCTGGTCGTGTTGCTTGGTTTGATATCGGTTACGGTTATCGATCTCACCGCTTCGCGTTGGATGATCGCTGCCCTCTTACCCGCATTGTTAGTAGCGGTGCCTGTCATCTTTCAGCCCGAATTGCGCAGAGCCTTGGAGCAGCTTGGCCGGGCAGGACGCTACTTTCGTTTTATTCGCCGCGATTCCCCTAGCCAGATTGTCGAGCCTGTAGCCAATGCCTGCCAGCAGTTATCGCGCCGTCGCGAGGGCGCACTGATCGTTCTAGAGCAAGAAACTGGTTTACAAGAGTATATCGATACAGGTATCCTTCTGAATGCCGAGCCGACTTCAGAACTGTTGGTGACTATTTTCAATAAACATACAGAGTTGCACGATGGCGCGGTCATTTTTCGAGATGATCGGATTGCTGCCGCCGCTTGTGTGCTTCCTCTGTCAACCCGAAGTCTTTCGGATAGGCAGATGGGATTGCGTCACCGGGCTGCTTTAGGCATTAGCGAGGTTAGTGATGCGATTGTCATCGTCGTATCTGAGGAAACAGGCCAGATCTCAATTGCTCATAACGGCCGGATCATTCGCCGTCAGGAGCCATCGCGGATCGGCATCATCCTCAACGCTTTCTTGTACAATCAGTCGAGTATGGTGGCAAGCGGCTAACCGAGGTGAGGTTCTTTTTAACTTTAATTTATGCTTGAAAGGCCCTACTCCACCTAATTTGAATTTCTGAGCAATTATCGGCCGAGAGCATCCAAAATGCGATTTATCCGTTCGATTTTTTCCGGTTTTACAACTTTACTACTGGCTTTTATACTGGCGGTCATTATCTGGGCCACGGCCGTGCGAGTCAACGATCCGGTAGAAGGTCGCACACTGGAAGTTCCGGTCAATATTATTCGTAAGGAAGCGGATGTTGAGGTGCTTGGCAGACCTCCAGAATCAGTATTGATCACCTTGCAAGGACCCTTGTCGGCGCTGGACCAACTAACCCCGGCCGATTTTACTGCCACCATCGACTTGAGCGAAGTACCTTACGGTGAGGTCGATGTGCCGATTCAGGTTAGTAGTGGTGTGGAATTGATCGATATCCTGTCTGTCTTTCCCGAATCTGCCCAGTTACAACTTGAACAAATCATCACTCGCGAGATCCCAGTCGACCTTCAGATAAGAGGTGAGGTAGCTCGAGGTCATAGGATTGCCGATGCTCGTGTGGAACCGGAAACGATTCAGGTGACAGGTTCGGCAGACCGGGTTGATCAAATTGCTGAAAGCCGTGTCATCGTTTTCCTAGATAATGACAGAGAAGATATCTCCGAGCTGCGCCGTCCCACCTTTTACGATATGGGCGGTGATGTAGCTAGTACTGTTGGCTTGACCTTGAATCCCAGGGAAGTGGAGGTAATCGTCCCCGTTCAAGAGCTGGCTGGTTTTGCTGAGAAACCCATCACCGTTGATTGGAATGGCGAACCGGCGCCGGGATATCGCTTACTGGACGTCAAGGTGGAACCCAGCAGCATACAAGTAACGGGCGGCTCAGGAATTCTTGAAGGTTTGCGGATCCAAACCGAGCCTATAGACATTACTGGTCTTGATGAGACAACTACCCAGCAAGTTGCCTTAGATCTGCCAGAGGGGGTTGGATTAATAGAACTCCAGCCAATCCTTGTCACAGTTGAGGTAGAGCCCATTCTCACAAGTAGCGTTGTCCAAAAACCAGTAGAGGTTCGAGCTTTAGGCGAAGGGTTGGAGGCAATTCTTGATCCTGAAGAAGTACGTGTTTTCTTATTTGGACCTCTTCCAACGCTGGATTCATTGGCAGAAGATGATGTCCGGGTAACTGTCGATTTGCTCAATCTAATAACAGGTACCCATGTGGTCGAGCCCTTCGTATCTGTTTCGGCTGATGAGGTGGAGGTCAGATCCACCCAGCCAGCCCAGATATCGGTTATTATCTCGGGTACAGTCACCGACACTTTGGAAGCTCCCATCTCGCCCTTGAGCCTCGGCTCCCAACTATCCCTCCAGAGCACTGGCAGTGAAGGCCGAGGAGGGCACCAACTCTTCACTGTTCCCGTTGCTATGCTTCCAATTGAATTCCAACTGGTCGGTAATCGTTTATCAAAACAGGAGTTCTAGCCGTGAGCCGCAAAGCACTAGTGGCTCTGGTAGGCCGGCCGAATGTCGGCAAATCCACCC
>DOXE01000506.1 GCA_003519205.1 Chloroflexota bacterium | reverse complement strand
GGTTTTGTCACCTGGTCGATATTGACTGCAAAGTCCGTCTCGCGATAGAGAATGCGCCATCGTCGCCGATCCTTGTGAACCTCTACCTCAATCAAGGGCGCAAAGTATTCCCGGTAGAACCGCAGGCTCTGTTCGGCCGGGGCGAGATAGCGAGAACGGGATAACATGACGGCATTAGGATATTCACGCTCGTGCGCTTCACCTAAAAGCGTCAGCCGTGAACGAGCCTGGTATACTTTACCTTCATCATCCACAAATTCGTCCTCGCGATAACGCAATCGCGCAGCATCGGGATCGTGGCCCTCAAAAATAAAATAGCTGTCATACTGCCGGTAATGAGCTTTCTTAGTAATCTGCACCTGTTCCCCTCGCAGAACTGCCAACACTTGTTCGTCGTCGAGAAGTGGAAGCTTTACCTGGACCTCGAAACTTTCCTGGCGTTGAACGCCGGCCAAAATGACAAGTTTATTAAAGGGGCTAGACTCACGTTCTACGACAAATAAGTCAATTTTAGCCGCGATCTCGGCTGCTTGTTCTTTGGTCTTGTTTTCGTCCATGGTCAACAACTGGCGATCTCGCATGAGCCATCGTCCATTACACAACACGTGGATGACGTCTGTGCTTTTGGCTGCGTAAACGAGCCGGGAGTACACAGCATCCGAATGATTATGGAAGTGGGGCCAATTATGAATCCTATCCATAGCCACAATGGCCAGGTCCGCCCGCTTACCTGGTTCCAAGCTGCCCGTCGTATCAGCCATGTGCAGAGCCCGGGCACCACCAATTGTCGCCAATTCCAGCGCGGTTCGGGCGGGCAGCACCGTCGGATCGGCGCTAACCGTCTTGGCTAGCAAGGCCGCCAATCTCATTTCCTCAAACATATCCAGATCATTATTACTTGCTGGGCCATCAGTTCCAACCCCAATATCCAGACCTAATTCCAACATTTGCCCGACCTGGGCGATGCCGCTGGATAACTTTAGATTGCTGGTCGGGCAATGGGCGACGCCAGCATTTGCTTTCTTTAGCGCATACATCTCTTCCCGATCGATATGAACGCAATGTGCTGCCAGCAACTTGGTTTTCAAAATGCCGTGCTCTTCGTTCCAAGGCACGACCAGCATATTGTGTTCTTGGCGACAATTCTCGACTTCCAAAGCTGTTTCGCTGATATGTGTGTGTAGGGGCACGTTAAAGGAGCGGGCCAGGTCTGCGCATGCCCGAAGTAACTCAGGGGTAGCTGTGTACCAGGCATGAGGGGATACGGCTGGCTGGATGAGCGGGTGGTGGTTCCACTTTTCTATGAATCGCCGGCAGAGGACCAGCCCATCTTCATAACTTTCAGCGTCAGGTGCAGGGAAAGTCAAAACAGTCTGGCCTAAAAGAGCCCTCATGCCTATTTGGGAGGTGGTCTCAGCGATGGCGTCTTCAAAATAATACATATCGGCAAAGGTCGTTACGCCAGAACGAATCATTTCCGCGCAAGCGACCTCGGTTCCAAGCTGCACAAATTCCCAGGTCACAAACTCCCGCTCGAGAGGCATCAGATAGCCCAACCAGACGTCAAGCCGTAAATCATCGTTTAAACCACGCAAGAGGGTCATTGGTACGTGAGTATGGGCGTTGATCATGCCGGGTATCACAGCCTGTCCGTGACAGTCCACAGTTTCGGCCGCCGTGTATTGGGCACTCAGATCGTCGGCAAGCCCGACAGCTTCCACGCTATCGCCAACCACCGCTACCGCACCTTGTGGAAAGACGTCGTAAGATCCATTCATGGTTATGACGGTTCCCCCAGTCAGCAATAAATCTACCTTCTTAGCCATTTATACCTCACATCTGACAACAGCCGCTCTTCGCCCACATGCATCAGGCATTATACTAGGTTTCTGTCGCAGCCCGTAAATGCTATAATGCCATCATTGAAAAAGAAGATGCCTATCTGGTGACGACAATCGGGAGAATCACGAATCGATCATGCGAATGGTAGAGATAATCGAACAAAAGCGCGACGGGGGTGAATTATCAAGCGAACAAATAGATTCGTTCGTGAAAGCATATACAGCTGGTGAAGTTCCAGATTACCAGGCTGCGGCTCTTTTGATGGCTATTTATTTCAGGGGCATGAGCAGGCGCGAGACAGTCGATTTAACCATGGCCATGGCCCGATCCGGGGATCAGTTGGATTTACATGACGTCGTACCATTCGTCGTCGATAAACATTCTTCCGGTGGCGTGGGAGATAAAACGACTCTCGTGGTACAACCGGTTGTCGCTGGTTGTGGCGTTCCTGTCGGCAAGATGAGCGGGCGAGGGTTGGGACTGACCTTTGGCACGTTAGACAAATTGGAATCGTTTCCTGGCTGGTCACCCGGGCTGACCCTAGAGCAATTCAAACGCCAACTAGGTGAAATCGGCCTCGTTTTAGCCGGTCAGACAGCCGACCTGGCACCGGCCGATGGAAAACTTTACGCCTTACGCGACGTGACTGCCACTGTGGCCAACGTCTCCCTCATCGCCGCCTCCATCATGTCAAAAAAGCTGGCCGCAGGAGCCGATGCCATTGTGCTGGATGTTAAAATGGGTAAGGGCGCATTCATGACCACGCTGGACGAAGCTCGTGAATTAGCCCGGATGATGGTGGACATTGGCAACGACGCCGGCCGAAAGACCGTGGCCCTTATCGCGGACATGAACCAACCTTTAGGACATGCAGTCGGCAATGCTTTAGAAGTCAAGGAAGCCATTGCTACGCTTAAAGGCGATGGCCCGGCCGACTTTTGGGAGCATTGTTTAACAGTGGCTGGTCACATGCTGGTTCTGGCTGGCAAAGCAACGAACCTGGAAGAGGCAAAAAAACTGGCCACAGAAGCGCGAGATGATGGCCGTGCGTTAGCCAAATTTAGGCTGATGATCGAACGACAGGGTGGATCGGCTGATCTGGTCGATGCGCCTGAAGGATTTGAGCTGGCCAAATACGTAGAACCAGTCTTTGCCCCTCGTAACGGTTATGTCGCCAGCATAGACGCTGGGGTAATCGGCTGGAGTTGCTCGCGGCTTGGCGGCGGCCGGGAGATCAAGAATGAGCCAATTGACCATGCAGTAGGCATGGTTATCCCCATTAAAGTAGGTGACAAATTAGATAAAGGAGACCAGATTGGGGTCATACACGCCAATGATCCGTTCAAGCTCGATCTGGCCAAAGTTGAATTGTCCAAGGCGATCAGCTGGTCCGATCAACCGATAGAACCTTTGCCACACTTTTATGATACGGTGACATGAAACAAGAAATCATCTTTGGCCTGGCCCTGGGTGGAGGTGGAGCACGGGGCTCCGTTCATATCGGCGTATTAATGGAGCTCGAACGATTTAGCCTCTGGCCGGATATCGTCACCGGTACTAGTATCGGCGGTCTAGTCGGGGCACTCGTCGCCTCTGGACTGGATTCCGAACAAATTACCAGGGTTTTCCGCCAGATGCGCTTTGGCCAAATGTATGCCATGCCCTGGCAAAAGCCAGCCCTTATGGACACGCACAAACTTGAGAAGCTTCTCCAGGATACAATCGGCCGGCCTACCTTCGACGATTTAGAAATCCCTTTGGCGGTTATCGCCACCGATCTGGTTAATCGGGTCGAGGTCGTGATAGAAACTGGAGATGTGGTCTCGGCCGTATTGGCGACGACCGCGTTTCCGGTGATTTTTGCTCCTGTAAACAGGAATGGCCAGACATTGATTGACGGGGGCGTATTAAACAACACTCCTTTTAACGTGGCCCAAGAGCGGGGGGCAAAACATGTATTGGCTATCGATCTGGCCAATAGTGCACCTTACGGAACTGAAGTGCCTTACCCGCCGCGAAATAATTTCCTAACCCGGTTCCTAACCCGAGCCCAGCGCGATCCCATGTATCAAGCTGTTTCGACCCTGGCTGACATCATGACCGCCCAGAACGTAAAGCAACATTTAAAGGTGGCCAAACCCGATGTTTTTTTACAGCCAGACGTCGGCAACATTGGGCTCTTTGACTTTCATCGTCTTGACGATGGCATTGCCTTGGGGAGGGAAGCGGCACAGTCGGCTAATAAAGAGATGCGAGAGTTGGCCGAACGCGTGCGAGAGGCACATGGGAATTAGATTCATGTGGAGACAATAATATGGATATCATGGGGGTTGACGTTGGCGGCTCCGGCATCAAAGGCGCGTTGGTCGATGTAAAGAGCGGTGAATTGAGCACCGATCGAATCCGCGTCAAGACCCCTCAGCCCGCAGCACCCAAGGCCGTCATTTCCTCAATCAAAAAATTGGTTCGCACCTTTGATTATACCGGTCCTCTAGGAGTTGGTTTTCCCGCAGTCGTTCAAGATGGCCTTGTCTTATCCGCCGCCAATGTGGACGACAAATGGATCAATTATCCCGGGCAAAAAGGGATCTCCAAGGAAACAGGTTGTCAAGTGACGCTGCTGAATGATGCCGATGCCGCCGGATATGCCGAGATGCGCTTTGGCGCCGGTCGTGACCGCCGGGGCGTGGTGATGATCATCACTTTAGGCACTGGTATTGGCAGCGCCTTATTCGTGAATGGCCGCCTCGTTCCCAATACAGAGTTGGGTCATCTTTATCTGCCCGGCCATTCATTGGACGCAGAGGAGTACGCTTCTGACAGAATCAGATCGGCCGAGGATCTGAGTTGGCAAGAGTGGGCCAAAAGGCTGGACCAGTATTTGCTTCACTTGGAGCGATTATTTTCGCCGAATATGTTTATTTTGGGTGGTGGTGTAAGCAAAAAGCATGAGAAATTTATCCCGCACCTTTCCGTCCGGGCAAAGGTGGTAGCGGCTCAATTACGCAACGAGGCCGGTATTGTGGGCGCAGCAATGGCGGCCACCGAAGGCTAGAGTTATTCATGCAATTACCACTTAAAGGCCAAAAACCTGGGCCACGGCTGGCCTTTTTGCCTGAGGCTGATGTAGAAAGGTTGGCCGAATATCTCGTCGCTTTTGCCAACAGCGACGGTGGAACCATCGTTTTGGGCTTGAATGAAGATGGCCAAACCGGTGATACCATCTGGGATGAAGAAGCTGAAGGTGCGCTACGCGCTGCTGCTTCCTTATGTAGCCCGCCAGTCCCCAGTCGATGGTTGTCCATGGACACGGCCCAAGGTTTGCTGGTCGGAATCCAGGTCAGTCGCAGTTCCGAACTCCATAGCCTGGATGACGGCCGGGTGCTAATCCGTAGTGGCTCCCAAAATCGAGTGCTAGGTGGGAGTGAGATCAGCCAGCTTGCTTCGAGTAAGACAGCGGCCGATTTTGAGGCCGATATTGTGCCAGGAGCGCGACGCTCGGATTTTGACGAGGAGTTCCTCGATGAATACCTGGCCAAGCGCGAAACAAGGGGGGTATCCCGAATCGGCCCTCTTTCTGAGCTTTTATTCGAGATTGGAGCGGTCGACGCCAATGGCCAGCCCACTGTGGCCGGAATTTTACTTTTTGGCAAAAACCCCCAAGCTTTTTTACCGCAAAGCGGCGTTGTATTTGTGAAATTCCCTAGCACCGAGCCTCGTAGTGAAGAGGGCAAAGCGGGTTATGGTCGGCGGGACGAGATCGAAGGCCCGGTGGCCCGTATTGTCGAAAGAACCTGGAATATCGTGTGGGAGGAGATGCGGGTGGGAGCCGTTGTCAACGACCTGCGCAGAGAGGAACTCACTGAATACCCCCCATTTGCCGTGCGTGAAGCCCTGGTAAACGCCGTTGCCCACCGCGACTACCGCGTGCGCGGTAGGCGAATCGAAGTGCGCATGTACAGCAACCGCTTGGAGGTGATCAGCCCCGGTGGCTTACCTGGTTACATCACCGTCGACAACATCGTCGAAGAACACTACTCTCGCAACCCGCGTCTGGTCAATGGTCTTTTCCAGTGGGGTTACATCGAA